>DASWNB010000029.1:0-19045 GCA_036399455.1 Flavisolibacter sp.
GCTTCTGCATTGGAGCTGTTTCCATATCTCCTCTCCGGGGTACCCCTGTACATAGTTCCTGACGACATTCGCTTGGACATTGGCAGACTGGCTGAATATTATGAAACCAACGGAATTACCATCTGCTTTCTTCCCACGCAGATAGGCGAGCAGTTTGTCACGGCAGCAGCAGAGCCTTCATCACTGCGCTTCCTGCTGGTGGGTGGCCAAAAACTGAACTCATATGCAAAACGGAAGTTCGCTCTTGATAACAGCTATGGTCCAACCGAAAACACGGTTGTTGCCACCAACTGTATCGTAACACATCAAACGCATAACATTTCTATAGGTAAGCCCATCTCCAACGTACAGGTGTATATCGTGGATTCGCACCTCAACCCTCAACCCATAGGAGTTCCGGGTGAGATCTGCATCGGTGGCGAAAGCCTGGCACTGGGTTACTGGAACCGGCCGGAGCTGACCCGAGAGAAGTTCATAGCCAATCCTTTCCGTACCGGCGAGCGGATGTACCTCACCGGCGACCTGGGACGCTGGCTGGAAGACGGCTCCATTGAATTCCTGGGCCGCAGGGATGAGCAGGTGAAGGTGAGAGGTTACCGCATAGAGCCCGGCGAGATCGAAGCTGCCCTGCAAAGCCATCCCTCTGTTTCCTCCTGCGTGGTGGTTGCAAAAGCCAGCCGGCAGGGAGAGAAAGAGCTCGTGGCCTACCTGGTGGCGGAAGAAACGCTGAGTGCTGGAGAGCTGCGGGCATGGCTGGGCAGAAGCCTTCCCGGTTACATGGTTCCTTCGCACTTCGTGCAGATGGATGCGCTTCCGCTCACACCCAACGGAAAGTTGGACCGCAGGGCCCTCCCGGACCCCGAAGGGCTGTCCCTGTCCTCCGGCAATGCCTACGTGGCGCCGCGCAACAGCACGGAGAAAAGCCTCGTAGCCATATGGCAGGAAGTGCTGGGAAGCGATAAGATCGGTATAAATGACAATTTCTTCGACTTAGGTGGCAATTCATTCAAGATCATCAGGATGATGGAGGCAATAAATACCACCTTCGGAAAGAACCTGGCCGTAGTGGTGGGCTTCAAGTACCCCAACATCACCGAACTGGCGGAATTCCTGCTTACGGAAGACCAGCACCAAGGAGCCATCGTGTCCGATGAGGAAATGGAAACCGATATAAATACATTGGACGAAACATTACAAATACTAAATACCGAATAAAATGAAAAGTAATTCAAAGTACACCGGGCTTGAAATAGCCATCGTAGGGATGGCCTGCCGTTTCCCGGGCGCCGCCAACTGGCGGGAGTTCTGGAACAACCTGGTGAACGGCGTCGAGTCCACCCGCTTCTTCTCCGAGCAGGAATTGCTGGACATGGGAGTGGACCGGGAAACCTTCGGCCACCCCGATTACGTACCTGCCAGGAACAGGATGGAGGACAAGGACCGCTTCGACGCAGCCTTCTTCGACTACCTGCCCAGCGAAGCACACCTGATGAACCCCACCCACAGGCTGTTTCACGAGTGCGTTTGGGAAGCCCTGGAAGACGCAGGCTACAGCTCGCCGCAGGAAAAAGACCTCACCGGTGTATTTGCCGGCGCAGGCGACGACCTGAACTGGAGGGTGTACGCAATGCTGGAGAACAAAAAGCATGGAATGGATGACTTCTCCATAGACCTTATCACCAACCAGGACCACATGGCCACGCTTGTATCTTACAAGCTGAACCTGAAAGGCCCTGCCATCACGCTCAATACCGCCTGTTCCACATCGCTCACCGCCATCGACATGGCCTGCAAAAGCCTGCTGATGGGAGAAAGCAGGATGGCTCTTGCCGGCGGCATAACTGTAACCACCGACAAGCGGACAGGCTATCATTATAAAGAAGGGATGATCTACTCCTCCGACGGCCACTGCCGCCCCTTCGACAACGAGGCCAGCGGCACAACCGGAAGCGAAGGCGTGGGCGTGGTAGTGCTCAAGAAATTAAACGATGCGCTGAAAGACGGCGACCAGGTATATGCCGTCATCAAAGGCAGCTCCGTAAACAACGACGGCAACAGGAAAGTAGGCTTTACCGCTCCCAGCGTAAAAGGCCAGGCAGACTGTATCCGCAAGGCTCATAAAATGGCAAGGATAGAGCCGGACACCATCGGTTACGTGGAAGCCCACGGCACCGCTACCCGCCTCGGCGATCCCATAGAAGTGGAAGCGCTTGTCACCGCCTTCAACAGGAACAGCAACCAAAACTGCGCACTGGGTTCGGTAAAATCCAACATCGGCCACACCGGCTCCGCCGCAGGCGTGGCAGGACTGATAAAGACAGCACTCTGCCTGAAGCACGCTATGATCCCGCCCAGCCTCAACTACAGTAACCCCAATCCTGCTATTGATTTCAGCAGCAGTCCCTTCCACGTGAACCAGTCTTTGAAGAAATGGGAACGCAGGGACGATACGCCGCTGCGTGCAGGCATCAGCTCTTTCGGCATCGGCGGCACCAACGCCCATGCCGTGCTGGAAGAAGCCCCGCTGCAGGAGGAAACCACTGATGCAGCAGGCTACAAGCTCCTGACCCTTTCGGCCAAAACAGAAAAATCACTCCGCCGCTACATCGACAGGCTAAAGAATTACCTGGCCGGGGATGAGCCGGTGAACCTGGCCGACATGGCCTATACCTTCCAGGTGGGAAGAAAGCATTTTGAATACCGCAAATCCATAGCGTTTGCCGACAGGGAAGAACTGCTGTCGCTGCTCGAAGCAGAAGTAAAGGAACCTGTCACCCGTGCACAGGATGGTCCCCGCAAGATCGTATTCATGTTCTCCGGCCAGGGTGCGCAATACGCACACATGGCCGCCGACCTGTACAGGGATGTGCCGTTGTTCCGGGAAGAAATGGACAGGGGATTGGCGCTCATTCAGCAACTGGCCGGCGAAGACTTTAGGGAAGTATTGTTCCCCGCCGCGGGGCAGGAGCAAAAGATAAACGAAACACGCTACACGCAGCCGCTTCTTTTTGTGCTGGAATATGCGCTGGCACGTGTGGTAATGTCGCTGGGACTTATACCCAGCTATATGATCGGCCACAGTATAGGCGAATACACGGCCGCCGCTCTTAGCGGCGTGCTGTCTTTCGAAGATGCCGTAAGGCTGGTAGTGAAAAGGGGAGAGCTGATGAACAGCCTTCCCACCGGCTCCATGCTCAGCGTTTTGATGAGCGAGGAAGAAGCAAAAGCGCTGGCTACCGGCAACATCTACCTGGCTGCTGTGAATGCCCCCGGCAGGGTGGTGTTCTCCGGCGAAAAGGAAGCCATAGATGCATTATACGAAAGGCTGAAGGCGCAGGACATTTCCTGCATACCGCTTCAGACCTCCCATGCATTTCATTCCGGCATGCAGGACCCCATACTGGACGAGTTCAGGAGCGAAGTGGCAAGGACGGCCTTCGGCAAGATCAGCACTCCTTTCCTGTCCAACCTCACCGGGGATTTCATTACCGAAGAGCAGGCCTCATCGCCTGACTACTGGACGCGTCACCTCCGCAACACGGTGCAGTTCTCCGCAGGTATTCAAACCTTGCTTGCGCAGGAAGGCACCCTGCAGTTCATCGAAATAGGTCCCGGCCAGTCGCTTTCCGGATTGCTGAAGCAGCAGCCCGGCCAGCAGGCGCAGGCACCCGTGAACCTGGTGCGCTCTGAAAAGAAAACAGCCAATGACCTCAGGCATTTTACCGAAGCCCTGGGACAACTCTGGACGCTTGGAACCTCCATCGATTGGAACATCTACCACAAGGATGAAAACAGGAGAAGGATCTCGCTTCCCACGTACAGCTTCGAACCCACCAAATACGTTACGGAAGTAAGCCTGGCGGAAAGAGGTGTTACCCTTGACGCGGAATTAACGGCCATTACCGGTGCGCAGGAAATAATCGAGCCTTTGCAGGAAAGCGGCTACGAGCCCGAACTGGCGCTCAGCTACGACACGGAGGACGACGGCGAAGGCCTGACCGTTACCGAGAGAAGAGTAAAGGCGCTGTTCCGCAGCTTCTTTGGCCTGGAAACACTCAGCCTTTCCGATAACTTCTTTGGCCTCGGAGGTGATTCGCTCAAAGGCCTTGTACTGGTGAAAAAGATAAAGGAAGAATTTGGAGTGGACCTTACGCTGAAGCAGTTCTTTGAAAGACCCATGCTCAGCCAGGTAGCATTCGATATAGATGAACTGAAGAACAGTGGCGAAGCAGGGCAACCCACGGAGCCCATCCTGGTGGAAATTCCCAAAGCGCCCGAGATGGACGGCTACCCCCTTTCTTCTTCCCAGCGCCGCTCCTGGATCCTCAGCCAGTTCGAGGAAGCCAACGCAGCCTACAACATGCCGGGTGTATATATTTTCGAAGGCGACCTGGATACGGAAGCTTTTGAATACGCCTTCGACTCTATTATCAACCGCCACGAGGCGCTCAGGACCGTGTTCCGCGAAGACGGCCAGGGTGAGATCAGGCAATACATCAACACCCCCGAGCAAAGCGGGATCAAGCTCGTATGGGAAGACGCCCGTAACCAGCCCGACGCCGAAAGGCTTGAGATGGAGCATGTGCGGGCCGACATCGTTAAACCTTTCGACCTGGCAAAAGGCCCCATCATCAGGGGCCGTGTGTGCCGCATCCATGATGATAAATGGGTGTTCACCTACGTTACCCACCACATCATCTCCGACGGATGGTCGCTCGGTGTTCTGTTCAGGGAGCTGGTGCAGTTTTACGACGAGTACATAAACGGCCGCGAAAGCTCGCTGGAGCCCCTGCGCATACAGTTCAAGGATTATTCGGCCTGGCAGCAGGCGGAACTCCAGGGAGAGGGCATGAAAGCGCACAAGGAATACTGGATGAAACAGTTCGAAGGCGAGCTGCCTGTAATAGAGCTGAAAGGCGACAGGCCCCGTCCCGTGGTGAAAACCTACAACGGCGGCTGCGTGTCCAGGATAATCCCGGCAAAACTGGTGAGCGCACTGACCGCCAGGAACAAGGAACAGGGCGGTACGCTTTTCATGAGCCTTCTCACTGTCCTGAAGGCCCTGCTCTACCGCTATACCTACCAGGAGGACATCATCATAGGATTCCCCATTGCCGGGCGGCAGCATGCAGAGCTGGACAACCAGATCGGCTTCTACGTGAACACCCTTCCGCTCCGCACCCGCTTCAGCGGCAACGACAGCTTCAAGCAGTTGTTTGAAAGGATAAAGCAGGTGACCGTAGGCGCCTACGAACACCAGGTCTTTCCTTTCGATGAGATCGTGGACTCGCTCAGCCTGCGCCGCGACGTAAGCCGCAACGCCCTCTTCGACGTAATGGTGATCATCCAGAAGAACGAGATCGAGAACTACAAGGAAAGTGCGCAGAAGCTTGGCGACCTGAGGGCGAGCGCCACTCCTGCCGGTGAGAACCCCGCGGCCACCTTCGATGTGCTGCTGAACTTCACCGAAGTAGACGACGTGGTGAGGCTGAGAACGGAATACAACACCGACATCTTTGATGAATTGACCATCTCCCGCTTCACCGACCATTACATACAGATGCTGGAAGCATTGCTGAAGAATCCGGACCAGCAGATCAGCAAATTACAGTTCCTGACACCTGCCGAGAAGAACCAGCTTGTGGCCGGCTTCAACGGCCTTGAAGGACTGACGGTTGAAAGCGAGCCCGCTAAAAAGCCGCTCGACTTCAGCCTCTTCTACTTTGGTAACGAGGAAAACGAAGACGAAAGATATAAGCTGCTGATGGAAGGCGCCAGGTTCGCCGATAACAACGGCTTCACCGCCGTGTGGACGCCCGAACGCCACTTCAACCGCTTTGGCGGGCCATACCCCAACCCCTCCGTGCTTGGCGCCGCACTGGCCGCCATTACGAAGAACATACAGATACGTGCGGGCAGCGTGGTCATTCCCCTGCACCCGCCGCAGCGCATAGCTGAGGACTGGGCCATTGTGGACAGCCTTTCCGGCGGGCGTGCGGGCTTTGCCTGCGCCTCCGGCTGGCATGTGCAGGATTTTACCATTGCTCCTGAAAATTATAAAAAGCGTCACGAGGTCATGTACCGGAACATCGAACTGATCCGCAGGCTCTGGAGAGGAGAGCGGGTAAGCTTCGAGGATGGCAATGGCCAGATGCTGGACCTGGAGATCTTCCCCAAGCCTGTACGGCAGGAACTTCCGCTTTGGATCACTTCCGCGGGTAATATTGAAACCTTCATATCCGCCGGTAAGATGGGAACAGGCGTGCTCACCCTCCTGGTGAGCTCAAAGCCGGAAGAAATGGCTGAGAAGATAGCGGCTTACCGCAAGGCTTACCGCGAAAGCGGGCATGAGCCCGGCAAGGACAAAGTGGTGCTGATGCTGCACACTTATGTGGGCGCAAACCAGCAAGAGGTATACGACAAGGCCCGTACACCCTTCATCAACTACCTGAAAAGCTCACTGGACCTGGTGAAGGTAATGGCGCATAGCGTAGACAATGCCGAGATCACCCAGGGCTATGACCAGCAGGATATAGAGGAGATGTACAACTTCGCCTACACCCGCTACGTAAGCGGCGCCAGCCTCATAGGCACAAAGGAAAGCTGTATGGACATGCTGGCTACCGCCGCACAGATTGGAGCAGACGAAATAGCCTGCCTGATCGACTTTGGCGTAGATACGGAATCTGTTCTCCAAAGCCTCAGGAACCTGACCGAACTGAAGGACGCTTACAACGCCGCCACGGCGAACAGGCTGAAGGAAGAAGAGGAACTGCCCGTACTTGGCATTGCAGCCGATGATTACAGGAGCAAAACCATCATCAGCCTCTTCGAGGAGCAGGTGGCCAAAAACCCGCAGGGTATCGCCCTTGTATTCCAGGGTAAGGAGATCAGCTATGCAGAGTTAAACGAACGCTCTAACCGGCTGGCCCACTATCTCAGGGAACGCTACGCACTTCAGAACGAAGACCGCGTAGGCATCAGGCTGGAGCGTACCGACTGGATGGTAACTTCCCTGTTGGGCGTACTGAAAACGGGAGCCGCCTATGTGCCCATCGCTACCGACTACCCGCAGGAGCGCATAGACTTCATACTGAAGGACAGCAGTTGCAAGGCCATCATCGACCAGCAGGAACTGGGTAAGTTCAGGAGCGAAGAGAACAGCTACGAGAGCGCCAACCCTTCGGCCTTTAGCCCTCAGCCTTCCCACCTCGCCTACGTGATCTACACTTCCGGTTCAACCGGCAAGCCCAAGGGTGTGATGGTAGAACACAGGAATGTAACGGCCCTGCTGGAAAACATGCAGTCGAGGTTCTTCCTCGAACCCGGCATGGTCTTCGGCGCCGTCACCAACTACACTTTCGACATCTCGGTCCTGGAGCTGCTGGGCACACTGGCAACAGGAATACAGCTCCAGATCATTGGCGATACCGCACCGCTGAACATTGTTGAATACATCAGGTACGGCAAGATCAATGCCCTGCAGATCACGCCTTCAAGGCTGGCGCAGTTGGCAGATGCCGATCCTGATTTCATGAACACGCTCAAAAACCTGAAGACGCTGCTGGTGGGCGGTGAAGCATTGAGCCAGTACGCCTACGAGCGCCTGAAGACGCTGGAAGGCACCCACGTGGTAAACGTTTACGGTCCTACCGAAACTACCGTATGGAGCACCTCCCTGGAGCTGGCCCCCAGCACCCGCCTGTCGATAGGCAAACCGCTGGTGCACGAAAACGTGCTCGTACTCGATGATAAAGGCGGCCTTTCTCCCATCGGAGTTCCCGGCGAAATTTGCATCGGCGGCGCAGGACTGGCCCGCGGTTACCTGAACAGGCCGGACCTCACCGAAGAGAAGTTCGTTCCGCACCCCTTCATTACCGGCGAGCGCATGTACCGCACCGGTGACCTGGGTTACTGGCTGGCCGACGGCAACATAGAGTTCATCGGACGCGAAGATGAGCAGGTGAAGATCAGGGGCTACCGCATAGAGCTGGGCGAGATCGAATATGCGCTCCGCCAGTTCCCCCTCGTGGAGAACGCCGCGGTGGCTGCAAAGCAGGAACCCGGTGGAGATAAAGCGCTGGTGGCTTACGTTGTGAGCAAGAGCGAGATCAATACTGCCGAACTGAGAGCTTACCTGATCAAAACCCTGCCGGCCTACATGCTTCCCGATCATTTTGTTGCGCTGGAAAGCCTTCCGCTGAATCCCAACGGCAAGGTGGACAAGAAACGCCTGCCCGGTGTGGATGGGCCGCTCATGTCCAGCGGTGTGGAATACATAGCGCCGCGCAATGCGCTCGACGAAGAGCTGGCAAGAGCCTGCCAGCAGGTTTTGGGAAGAGAAAGGATTGGCATTGCAGACAACTTCTTCGAAGTGGGTGGCAACTCGCTCAAGCTGGTAAAGCTGGCCAGGCATGTAAGCAACGTCCTGCAAAAAGAAGTGGGCGTGCCCGTGCTTTTCCAGTATGCCAATATCAGGGATTTGTCCGATTACATCACCCAGGAAGCTGCCCAGTATGAAGAGGAGCTTGTTGACCGCAACGAGTTGATCAGCGACCTGGATAAATTCAATTTTGACTGATTATGACCCAGAAATATGACGGGCTTGAAATTGCCATCATCGGCATGTCGGGCCAGTTCCCCGGGAGCGGCGATCACCGCCGCTTCTGGGACAACCTCAGGAACGGCCGCGAGTTGCTTACCACGTTTACGGACGAGGAGCTCCTGGAGTCGGGAGTGGGGGAGAACGAACTTCGGGACCCTGCTTACATCCGCACCATGGGCACAATGGAAGGAAAGGATCTTTTTGACAACAGCTTTTTCGAGTACAGTCCCGAAGAAGCCGGGCTGATGGACCCCCAGATGCGGCTTTACCACGAACACTGCTGGAAGGCGCTGGAAGACGCGGGCTACACTGCTCTTATCCCCCGCCAGAAGATAGGCATGTTTGCCGGTGCCGGCCGCAACGACAACTGGAAAGTATACGTGCACGGCCGGATGGAAAATGCCGCGGTGGACCCTTTCTACCTGGGGATGATTTCGTCGACCAATTTTATGAGCACGCTGGTTTCCTACAAGCTCAATTTGCGTGGGCCTTCTTTTTACGTGGACACCGCCTGCTCCACTTCGCTGGCGGCCGTACACCTGGCCTGCCGCAACCTGCTCACAAGGGAATCCACCATTGCCCTGGCAGGAGGCGTTTCCTTTCCCTCTGCCAAGCGCAAGGGACAGTTTTACCAGGAAGGAATGATCTTTTCCACCGACGGCCGTTGCCGCGCCTTTGATGCCGACTCTTCGGGAACGGCAGCGGGAGAAGGCGTGGGCGTTGTGGTGCTTAAAAGACTCGCCGATGCCATGAAGGACAGGGACAATATCTACGCCATCATCCGCGCCACCGCCTCCAACAATGACGGCAACAGCAAGGTAGGCTACACGGCACCCGGCGTAAAAGGCCAGGCCGAGTGCATAAAAATGGCTCACAAGATCGCAGGCATCGATCCCCGCACCATCAGCTACGTGGAAACACACGGCACCGGCACCAAGCTGGGCGACCCAGTAGAGATCAGGGGCCTTAACGAAGCCTTCGGCACGGGCGGAGAAGAAAAATTCTGCGCCATCGGTTCGGTAAAGACCAACATCGGCCACCTGGACGTAGCCGCCGGTGTTGCGGGTCTTATCAAGACCGCGCTGGCACTGAAGCACCGCCAGATACCGGCCAGCCTTCACTTTAAAAAACCCAACCCTGAAGTTGACTTTGCGGGAGGGCCTTTTTATGTGAATACTGATTTGAAAGAATGGAAGCGGAACGGCAACACGCCCCTGCGGGCGGGCATCAGCTCACTGGGCATTGGCGGCACTAACGTGCACGCCGTGCTGGAAGAAGCGCCGCAGCAGGAGGAAAGTGATGCAGGACGCCGTTACAAGCTGCTCACGCTTTCGGCCCGCACAAAGTCCTCGCTGTCGCGCTACACGGCCAGCCTGAAGGAGTTTTTGCAGGAAGAGCCTTCCATCAACCTTGCCGATATGTCGTACACCCTGCAGGCAGGGCGCAAGCACTTCGGCTTCCGCAGGTCTCTTGTATATGAAAGCAGGGAAGACCTGCTTCGCCAACTGGAAGCAGGAGAATGGCAGGTGTCCGCAGCCCGCGACAGGAGCGGCTCCACCGTGTTCATGTTCTCCGGCGCAGGTTCGCAATACGAAGGCATGGGCCGCGGCCTCTATGAAACAGAGCCGCTGTTCCGTGAGCAGATGGACCAGGGCTTTGCCCTGCTGAAAGAAATTACCGGCACCGACTACCGCGAAATATTTTATCCAGCCTCACCCGGCGAAGCGCAGATCAACAGGATGCTGCACACGCAACCCGCCATCTTCCTCTTCGGCTATTCGCTGGCCCGCCTGGTAATGTCGTGGGGCGTAAGCCCGCGCTACATGATCGGCCACAGCATAGGCGAGTACGTGGCAGCCTGTCTTGCAGGCGTGTTCACGTTCGGGGATGCATTGAAGCTGGTGGTAAGACGCGGGCAATTGATGGACAGCCTGCCGCCCGGCGGTATGCTGAGCGTACCCGTAAGCGAGGCCGAAGCCGGACGCTTTACAAACGCAGAAATTTCCCTTGCCGCCATCAACAGTTCCGACCAGGTAGTGTTTTCCGGCGAAGCCGCTGCCATGGACGCTCTTGCACGCAAGCTGGACGCCATGGACATTACCAGCGTGCGTCTCTTTGCCTCACAGGCCGGTCACTCGCACATGATCGACGGCATCATGGAAGATTACAGGAAAGACCTGGAAGCGGTTGCCATGAAGGCGCCTGCTATTCCCTTTATATCCAACCTCACCGGCAATTTTATAACGGCGGAAGAAGCATCGTCTGTGGACTACTGGCTGCGCCACATGCGCCATACCGTGCAGTTCTCCGGCGGACTTAAAACCCTGGTGTCACAACCCGGCGAAAAGCTGTTCATAGAGATCGGCGGAGGCCATTCGCTTACCAGCCTGCTGAGCCGCCAGGACCTGCGCCTGAAAGAGCTTTCGGTTAACCTTATCCGTCATCCCAAGGAAGAAGAGGACGACAACCGCTACATGACCGATCGCCTGGGCAAGCTCTGGGCCCTTGGCCTTGAGCTGGATTGGGGCGTTTATTATGCGAATGAAAAAAGAAGAAGGGTTTCGCTGCCTGCTTACTCATTTGAGCCCACATCCTTTCCTGCGGAAGTAAATCCTTTTGAGAACAGCTTCCTGGCAGACCTTGCCCCAAAATCAACATCGGGCCAGTCGCTGAAGGACTGGGTGTATTACCCCGTATGGAAATGCGCTGTGGCCCCGGCCGAAGCCGGAACGGGTGCAAAACGCTACCTGTTCTTCTCCACCGGCAACTCCTTTGCTTCATCGCTTAAGGATGCATTGCTGCAAAAAGGGCATGAAGTGGTGGAAGTGATCGCGGGAGATGAATACAGGCAGCTATCGGCTCACAGCTATACCGCCGATCCGGCGGGAAAATTTACTTCCCTCTTTGAACGCCTGCAGGAAGGAAACTTTGAATTCACGGACATCATCTACTCATGGGGCATGGACGCCGATCCTGCCGCTCTCGAGCTGGAAGAAGGAAACCGGGAATTTGGAATGGCTTTCTTCTCACTGGTCCGCATTACACAGGCGCTGCTCCAAAGCGACCGCCTGTCAGGCAAAAGAATAACCGTGCTTACCCACCTGCTGCACAAGGCCATCGGTCACGAGCAGGTGTCCTACGGCCAGTCATTACTGTTAGGGCTGGTGAAGGTGATCCCCCAGGAAAGCGAAGCTTCGTGCGTAAACATCGACATCGACGTGAACGAACGGGGGGCTTTGGATAGACTGGTGGAGGAGATGGAAGCATCCGCAGGAAAGGAGCGTGTAGTGGCGCTGCGCTATGGCCGCAGGTGGCTCCAGGATTACCAGAGGCATGGCGCTCCGCTGCCGGAGCAAAGCACGCTGGAGCAGGGAGGCGTTTACCTGTTGACAGGTGGCCTCGGCAACATCGGCTTCACACTGTCAAAACATCTCATTGAAAAATACGGGGCGAAGGTGGCGTTGATCGGAAGAAGCACCATCGACCCTGAATCCGGTTCAGGCAGGAGACTGCAGGAACTGCAAAGCCTGGGAGAAGCAAGCTACCACATCGCCGATGTATGCGACGGCGCTGCGCTGGAAGAAACCGTACGCCGCGTGGAGGAAAGCATGGGACGCATAAGCGGCGTTATTCATGCCGCAGGCACGATGCATGTGGACGTGCTTGAGCCGGTGGAAGACATGACCTTTGCCAATACTTCCGCTGTTTTTGCTCCGAAAATAAACGGCATCAAAAACCTGTACGAGGTGTTCAGGGAACGGAAGCCGGGTTTTGTATGGCTTGCGTCCACCGCCGCTTCCGAGCTGGGCGGCCTCGGCCTGGGTCAGTATGCCGCCGCTCACCTGTACATGGATCACTTCATCTACTCAAAAACAGGAGAGCTTCCCGGCTGGAGGTGCGTACGTCTTGCCGAGTTGCTGTTTGACGAAGAAGAGATAAAAAAGGAAACGGAGATGAACCGGCAGGCGCTGAAGCCCTCCGAGATAATAAGCCTGTTTGAATGGAGCCTCACGCTGAAGGATGCGCCTGTGATACTCGAAACCGTAAGGGACCTGCAGGAAAGGATTGAAAGGTCCTACGTTCCCGTACACGAGACTGCATCAGCAACAGGCGAAGCGGAAATGGAAAAAGCAGCCCGTCCAGGACTGGCTACACCTTACGTGGCGCCGGAAACCGATACGGAGAAAAAGCTGGCGCAGTTGGTGGGCGACCTGTTTGGCGTGGACGGCATTGGCGTGGAAGACAATTTCTTTGAGCTTGGCGGCGACTCCCTGAAAGCAATGGTGCTGATAAGAAGGATCAAAAAAGAATTCGACATCAGCATTCCCCTGCGGGAGTTCTTCGTGTCCAACACCATCAGGCAGGTGGCTGCCGGTATAGACGAAAAGCTGTGGATCATCAAGAGCAGCCAGAAAAAGTTTGTTTCAATTATTTAATGTAACACGGTAATGGACGTAAAGAGCCTGTTGAAGAAACTCAGGGACCGGCACATACATATTTCACTCAGTGGGGAAAACCTTCAGGTGAGCAGCGACGATCCGGAGCTGCCCTCCGATCTTTTGCAGGAAATCAGGAGCGGTAAGGCCGCCATCATCGGCTACCTCAAGTCGCAGCACTCCGACAGCGTGCCGTCTGCTTCCATTCCCCGTATTCCTTCGAGCGACGAAGGCTATGTGCTTTCATCCTCGCAATACCGCTTGTGGCTGTTGTGCCGCCTGAGTAATGCCAGCGTGGCTTATAATATTCCCGGGGTTTTCCAGTTCGAGGGCAGCCTTGATATGGAAGCTTTCTCCGCCGCCTTCAATGCCATAGTGGAGCGCCACGAGAGCATCCGCACCGTGTTCTCTGAAGACGCGGAAGGAAGGGCAAGGCAATACGTGAAAACGGCGGAAGAGCTGGGACTGTCCATCCGCACCCGCGACTTGCGCCAGGAGCCCATGAGGGAAGAGCTGGCAAAGCAACTGGTGCAGCAGGAGATGCTGACGTCCATGGACCTCGCATCGGGACCGCTGCTCACCGCCACCCTTTACCGCATTGAAAGCAATAAATGGATTTTCATTTTCGTGATGCACCACATCATCACCGATGGGTGGAGCATGGGGGTACTGTTCAATGAACTGATACGCCTGTACAACGCCCGTGTGCGAAAGGAGCGGAGCCCTTTTCAGCCCCTGCGCATACAGTACAGGGACTATGCCGCCTGGCAGCAGGAGCAGCTAAGCTCCGGGGGCATGCAGGTGCACAGGAATTACTGGCTGAAGCAATTTGAAGGTGAGCTTCCCGTGCTGGAGCTTCCCGGCGACAGGCCGCGGCCTGCGCTAAAGACCTACAACGGCGGCGAGGCCAGGGGCCTGATCAATGCAAAGCTCGCAAAGGAACTGAAGGACCTGTGCCAGCAGCAGGGAGGCACCCTGTTCATGGGAGTGCTGGCCGCGGTAAAGGCCTTGTTCTACCGCTACGCGGGACATGAGGACATTACCATAGGCTCACCCATTGCAGGCCGCCAGCACGCGGACCTGGAGGAGCAGATCGGCTTTTATGTAAACACGCTGGCGCTGCGTTCGCGCTTCAGCGGCGCTAAGGGCTTCATTGAGCTGTTGAAGGAAGTAAGACAGGTAACGCTGGATGCTTACGAGCACGAGATATATCCCTTCGATGAACTGGTAGGTGCTCTCAACCTCCGCCACGACATGAGCCGCAGCCCGCTGTTTGATGTGATGGTGGTGCTGCAGAACAACGAAGTCAACAAGGTCCTGAAGCTTTCGCTGGAAGACCTGAACATAAGCACCTGCTACGACGATGACGGAACAGCCGTCAGCAAATTCGACCTGGTGTTCACTTTCCTGGAAGGCTTCGAAGGGATAAGTATGGCCATTGAGTACAACACGGATATTTACCTTAAATCGTCCGTAGAACGGATGGCTGCACACATCGAGCAGTTGGTGGCCGCCCTTGTTGCTCACCCGGAACGCCCCATACGCGACCTGGATTATTTAAGCGAAGACGAGAAGCGCCGCCTGGTGGTGGAGTTCAACGATACGTCCATAGATTACCCGCGTGATAAAACCATTGCAGAGCTGTTTGCGGAGCAGGTGCAAAAAGCGCCGGAGCGCACAGCCCTGGTTTTTGAAGGAAAGGAATGGAGCTACCGCGAGTTGCACGAAAAGTCCAACCGGTTGGCGCATTACCTGATGGACAATCATAACATACAACCCGGCGGCATGGTAGGCATCATGCTCGACCGTTCGGACCGGCTCATTATTGCCATACTCGCTGCCCTGAAAGCAGGCGCTGCTTATGTGCCTGTTGATGTTGACTATCCGGATGCCCGCAAAGAGTTCATCATAAGGGACACCGGCCTCGGGGCGCTCATCACACAAAGCGAATTCACTTCCGGCCTTGACTATTTTAACGGGGGTGTATTTCTAATGGACCTCCAGTTGGATACGCTGGCGGGTTCTGTTGAAATGCCTGAAGTTTCGGTCACTCCTTCCAGTGTGGCTTATGTGATGTACACTTCGGGTTCAACCGGCAATCCCAAAGGAGTAATGGTTGAACACCGTGGTGTGGTGCGGCTTGTGAAATCGGCCAACTATGTAAACCTCACAGGAGAGGAAGTGCTGCTTGCAGTGGGTTCTGTTTCCTTTGATGCCGCCACCTATGAATACTGGTCCATGCTGCTCAATGGCGGGAAACTGGTAATGAGCCGCAAGGAAGTTGTATTGGATACCAGCCTGCTGGCGCAGGAGATACGCAATCACAAGGTAAGCATGATGCTGTTCACAACGGGCTGGCTGAACCAATTGATAGACGAGCACATAGAAGTTTTTGAAGGGCTGGAAACGCTGCTGACCGGTGGCGATAAGATCTCACTCCCGCACATCAAAAGGCTCCGGGACCGCTACCCGCAGATGCAGATCGTGAACGGCTACGGTCCCACGGAGAATACAACATTCTCTTTAGCCCATAACATAGGAACCGTACAGGAAAACATACCCATCGGTAAACCCCTCAGCAACAGCACCGCCTATATACTGGATGCGCAGCAGCAGCTTGTTCCGGTAGGAGTAGTGGGAGAGATCTGCGTGGGAGGCGATGGTCTTGCACAAGGTTACCTGAACAATCCCGGCCTGACGGCGGAGAAGTTCGTTTCGCACTCACTTCCGTTTATTGGCGAAACACGTCTTTACAAAACCGGCGATTTGGGAAAATGGACGGAAGATGGCGTGGTTGAATTCCTGGGCCGCAGGGATGCACAGGTAAAGATCAGGGGCTACCGAATAGAGCTGGGTGAGATCGAAGCAGCTTTGCTAAGCTGTGATAAGGTCAGTTCCGCAGTGGTCATGGCCCTGAGCAATGCTGCCGGTGAAAAAGAACTGGCCGCTTACCTGGTGGGCAGCGGAGACCTTGATCTTGCCGCCATAAGAGCCCGCCTCGGCCGTACCCTGCCGGGTTATATGAGACCCGCGCATTTTATTCAACTCACGGAGCTGCCCCTTACCTCCAGCGGAAAGGTGGATTACAAGCGCCTCCCCGAGCCCGGGCAGCTTGGTCTTTCCCCGGGTGTGGAATACATCGCTCCCCGCAACCAAACCGAAGAGAAGCTCGTTGCTATCTGGCAGGACATCCTCGGAAAAGAAAGGGTTGGAGTTAAAGACGACTTCTTTGAACTCGGCGGCCATTCGCTCCGCGCTTCCCGTCTTGCCAACCAGGTGCACCGCGTATTTGAAGTAAAGCTTGCGCTGAACACTTTCTTCGAGCGTCCTACTCTTGAAGAGCAGGCGCGCATCATAGCACAAAGCATAAAGACCGGCTACCTCGATATAGAAAAAGCCCCGCACCGGGAATACTATCCTCTTTCATCTGCGCAGAAAAGAATTTTCTTCCTCCAGGAATTTGCACCCCAGAGTTCCAGCTACAACATCCCGATGGTCAACTACCTCGGCAGGGAAGTCGACCCCGAACGCATCGCCACCGTGCTCCGCCAGCTTATTGCACGGCACGAAAGCCTGCGCACCTCTTTTGAAAAAATTGACGGAGCGGTCATGCAGAAGATCCACTCCGATGCTCCATTTGAGCTGGACACGCACGAATGCCGGCCGCAAGAGTTTGATGCCTATCTCCAATCATATATTCGTCCCTTCAACCTGGCACAGGCCCCGCTGCTGCGCTCTTCGCTGGTGCACGTCACAGGCGTAGGCTATGCCTGGATAGTGGACATTCATCATATTATTTCCGACGGTACCTCGCAGCAGGTGCTGACCGATGATTTCCTGCGCCTCTATCGTGGTGAAAATCTTCCTGAGCTCCGCCTCCAGTACCGCGATTTCTCCGAGTGGCAGAACAACCTTCAGGAGAGCGGTGAATTGGAAAAGCAGAAAGAATACTGGCGTTCTCAATTCACGGGCAGCATCTCCCGCCTCAACCTTCCCACCGACAGGCCGCGTCCTTCAGCCTTCAGCTTTGAGGGCGATGTCCACAGCTTCGTGCTGGACAAAGAGCTGACCGCACAAGTGCGTGCTTTTTGCAGGCAAACACATGGCACCTTGCAGATGGCGCTGCTCTCCGTACTCAACGTGCTGTTTCACCGCTACTCCGGCCAGCAGGACATCACCATCGGCTGCGGCATTGCCGGCCGCCGCCACCCCGACCTGGAGCGGATCGTAGGCATGTTCGTCAACACCCTCGCTATTCGCAACTATCCCGGGGCAGAAAAAACATTTGAGCAATTCTATAAAGAAGTATCCTCCGCCTGTCTTGCCGCCTATGAAAACCAGGATGTTCAATTTGAAGACCTGGTGGATATGCTGCAGGTGGAACGCGATCCTTCGGCCAACCCGATCTTCGATGTGACGCTGGTGGTGCAGAACTTCGTGCAGTCGAAGGAAGATAAGTCGGTGCTGTTGACGGAAGTGGAGGAAGTCGCAGAGCTCAGCCACCAGGGTAACCGCACGGCCAAGTTCGACATGTCGTGGTTTGTGTTTGAGCTGGAGGAAGATATCTACATCAATCTTGAATACTATTCCGCCATCTTTGACGCTTCTACTATTGGGCGAATGGCGCAGCATTTTACCAATGTGCTCAGGGCAGCCATAAGTTCTCCTTCTGCTTTGCTGGCGCAGGTACAGGTACTTTCTGCCAATGAGCAGCAATTGCTGCTTCAACAGTATGTGGATGGAGGACAGCCGGAATCTGCGGGAGGAAGCCTGCATGAGATTTTTGAAAAACAAAGCCTGCTCACGCCTGGTAATATTGCCCTTATCAGCGGTGATGCGTCTTACACCTATAAAGAACTCAGCGAGCAGTCCAACCAACTGGCGCAGTTCCTTATCAGCATTGGGCTGAAGAAGGGAGAGCCGGTAGGCGTACTTCAGTCACGCAATAAAGACCTGCTCGTTTCCCTGTTGGCCATCCTGAAAGCAGGCGGCGTGTACGTTCCGCTGGAAAGCGATTACCCCGAAGAGCGTCTTCTCTATATGCTCCAGGACACCGGCGCCGAAGTGCTGCTGACCAGCAGCAGCCTCATTGAATTGGGCAACCGCCTGCAATGGAGAGAAAAGGGAATAAAGCACCTGGTGTGCGTTGACAGCAGCAGCATCTACAGCGAACGCGGTATGCTTCGCAATGAGCTGATGCGTAAAGACCTTTGGGATCACGTAGGTGAAACCGCTACAGACGCGATTTCAGCAGGTGGCTGGATGAGCAGCTACACCGGCGAGTACATCAGCGCTGAAGAAATGCAGGAATACAGTGAGAACGCTTTCCTGAAGCTAAAGCCTTACCTGAACAAGGATATGAAAGTACTGGAGATCGGCTGTTCTTCAGGTCTCACCCTCTTCCAGGTAGCGCCGCATGTAGGCTCTTATCACGGCACCGACCTGTCTTCTTCCATCCTGAAAGGCACAGCAAAAGAAATAGCAGAGAAGGGTTACACACACATCACTCTTAGCTGCCTGCCTGCCCACGAGATAGACCGGTTGAACGATGAGGGCTTCGACCTGGTCATCATCAACAGCGTTATTCAAAGCTTTGACGGACACAACTACCTGCGCGATGTGCTGGTGAAAGTGCTTGCAAAAATGAAAGACACCGGCCTGCTCTTCATCGGCGACATCATGGACGAGGACAGGAGGCAGGCGTTGATCGACGACCTCAACGCCTTCAGGGAAGCCAATGAAGGCAAAGGCTACCGCACCAAGACCAGCGTCTCGGACGAACTCTTTATCTCCCGTGAATACCTGGACGACCTTATAGCAGACGGCATTGGCCTCGCTTCGGCAGAATACACAGGAAAGATCTACACCATTCCCAACGAGCTTACGGAGTTCCGCTTTGATGCACTGCTGCAGGTAAACAAACAGGAAAGCAAACAAAAGCAAAAGAAAAGACATCAATACGATCTCACCCATATTTCGACGCAGGATAACGAAGCCGTGAACA
>DASWNB010000030.1:0-2944 GCA_036399455.1 Flavisolibacter sp.
TGGTCCACGGCGCTAACGAATATTATTTCAAGGGAATGGACAGGGAGCTCCCCTACTATTTCCAGATAGAAGCCATAAATGAGAACGGAGTATCAAAGAGAACGGAGATAATAAAGAGTGAGTAGGGAGTGGATGACCGATGAGCGACCACCGATAACCGATGAGTCCACAGTCCACGGTCCACAGTCCACAGACGAGGCTGCGGATGTGAGATTCTTCCCTTTGCGCTGCTTTGCGGTTGACGAAATACTTAAAACCTTAAACGACTTACGGCTTACGACTTAAGACTTAGAACTAAACAACATACCATGCTCAGAAAAATTCTAATCGGCTGCGGTTTGATGATGGCGCTGCAACTGCACGCTCAAACCGATGCGAAGATGAACAGCTTTATTACAGGGTTGATGAACAAAATGACCCTCGATGAAAAGATCGGGCAGCTTAACCTGCCTTCCATAGGCTTTGACGTAACCGGTCCCATACTCAGCCAGAACGTGCACGAAAACATCCGCAAAGGCAACGTGGGCGGCGTGTTCAACACCTACACACCTTCCGCCGTACGCAAGCTGCAGGATATTGCCATGAACGAAACAAGACTGAAGATCCCCCTGCTCTTTGGCTTTGACGTGATACACGGCCACAGGACCATCTTCCCCATACCGCTTGGACTTTCCGCCACCTGGGACCTCCAGCTGATTGAAAAAACTGCAAGGGCCGCCGCCGAGGAAGCCAGCGCCGATGGCCTCAACTGGACCTTCTCGCCCATGGTGGACATTGCCCGCGACCCCCGCTGGGGGCGCATTTCAGAAAGCGCCGGTGAAGACCCTTACCTCGGCTCGCTTATAGCCAAAGCCATGGTTCGTGGCTACCAGGGCACGGACCTGTCGAGGGACAATACCATACTGGCCTGCGTGAAGCACTTTGCGCTGTACGGCGCTGCGGAGGCAGGACGCGATTACAATACCGTAGATATGAGCGAACGCCGCATGTTCCAGGAATATTTCCCGCCTTACAAGGCCGCCATCGATGCAGGCGTTGCCACCGTTATGACTTCCTTCAACGAGATCAACGGCGTGCCTGCCAGCGGCAACAGGTGGCTCCTTACCGACCTGCTGCGCAAGCAGTGGGGCTTCAAGGGCCTTGTAGTAACCGACTACACCGCCATCAATGAAATGATCAATCACGGCGTAGGCGATGAAGCCGAAGTAGGCCGCCTGGCGCTTAATGCCGGGTCGGATATGGACATGGTGGGCGAAGTGTTCCTGAAGCATGCAAAGAAGCTGGTGGCCGAAAAGAAGCTCACAGTAGCGCAGATCGACGCCGCCTGCCGCCGCATACTCGAAGCCAAGTACCGCCTCGGCCTCTTCACCGATCCTTACCGTTACATCAACGAGCAGCGTCCCGCCGCACAGATCATGACGGCGCAAAAGCTGGAGCTTTCACGCGAGGCTGCCCGCAAGAGCATGGTGCTGCTGAAGAACGGCAACAACACGCTGCCCCTGAACAGCACGGGGCGCATAGCTTTTATCGGGCCGCTTGTAAAGAACCAAAGAGACCTGATCGGCAACTGGAGCGGCGCCGGTGACTGGCAGAAAGCCGTCAGCCTGTGGGATGCGATGCAAAAGCAATATCCGGTCAACAACTTCACTTATGCCAAAGGCGCCAACCTGCTCGATGATACGTCGCTTATCAACAAGCTGAACCCGCACGGCGGCATGATCGTGGCGGACAGCCTCACGCCGCAACAACTGATCGACCAGGCCGTGCTGGCCGCCAACAACGCTGATGTGGTGGTTGCGGTTTTGGGTGAGCCCTTTGGCATGAGCGGCGAGGCTGCCAGCAGGAGCTACATCGGCCTGCCGCAAAACCAGCTAGACCTGCTGCGTGCATTGAAAGCCACAGGCAAGCCCTTTGCCCTGGTGCTGATGAACGGCCGTCCGCTTACATTGCAGTGGGAACACGACAACCTCGATGCCATACTGGAAACCTGGTACGGCGGCACCATGACCGGTGATGCCCTGGCCGATGTGCTGTTCGGGAAGTATAATCCTTCCGGCAAGCTCACCGCCACTTTCCCCCGCAACGTGGGACAGGTGCCCATCTACTACAGTGCAAAAAACACGGGACGCCCGATCAACCCGCAGGAGAAATACACTTCCAAGTACCTCGACGTTGCCAACACGCCGCTTTATCCTTTCGGGCATGGACTGAGCTACACGACATTTACCTACAGCAACATTACCTTAAGCAAGAACCAGATGAAGGCCGGCGACAAGATCATGGCCTCGGTAACGGTGACCAATACGGGCAATTATGACGGAGAAGAAACCGTGCAGCTTTACCTCCGCGACCTGGTGGGCAGCGTAACCCGCCCGGTAAAAGAGCTGAAAGACTTTCAAAAGATATATCTTGGAAAGGGAGAAAGCAAAACCGTTAACTTCATGATCGACACGGACGACCTGAAGTTTTACGACATCAACATGAAATGGACAGCGGAACCCGGCGACTTCCTCGTCTTTATCGGCAGCAGTTCCGCCGATGTAAAGGAAGCCCGCTTCTCGCTCATACGATAGTTTCCTCAGAAGAACCGCCTAATAAAAACAGACGCAGGGTACATTGTATCCTGCGCTTTGTTTTTGGTGATTAACCGCCAGGACGCGAAGACGCGAGGATATCTCACGCACTTGTCCCGCAGCAGGCGGGAAAGACGCAAAGGAAAGGCAAAGAATGGGTCGCCTGAACTACACTCTTTTACTTCGTGTCTCTTTCAGTGTTCCTAGGACCCTTAATTACAAACGTCAGGAGAGTCCAAAGGAAGTCGCAAGCTCCCATAGGGCTCTACAGGAGCTTGCGACTCCTTTGCCCTCTTGCCTGGTAATAACTTCAGAGGGTTGGGGCAATACAAGAAACCCGAAGTGAAAGAGTGTAGTTCAAAAGACCTATT
>DASWNB010000031.1:0-2946 GCA_036399455.1 Flavisolibacter sp.
GTCCACAGACGAAACTTTACAGTGCACGAATCTTTACCGGAGGCAGGTTTATTAAACCAGTATTCAAATTCTCAATATTCAATGCTCAATGCTCAATTCTCAAGTGCGTCCCTGAACTGGGAACGTCCTTGAAAATTGAGCATTGATTATTGAATATTGGGGAAAGTAAAACTTACCTGCTGCAAACGACCCCACATCCTAATGACTCGTCTGTGGACCGTGGACTGTGGACTCCTACTGGCTTTTCATCTGCTCAAGGATCTTCCTCTGCGCTTCTTTCAGTTGCTCATCCGATCCTTTTCCTTTGTGCTGCGTAAAATTGATGTCGTTGGCGGAGTTGATAGGCACGAGGTGCATGTGGGCATGAGGCACTTCGAGGCCGATGACGCTGATACCGCAGCGGTCGCAGCGAAAGGCTTTTTCAATGGCGTGGGCGATAGGTTTGGCAAATACCAGCATTTCAGACAGGTAGCTGTCGTCCAGGTCGAAGAATTTGTCTACTTCTACTTTGGGGATCACCAGCACGTGGCCCTGCCTCAGCGGGAAGATGTCGAGGAAGGCAAAGAACCTGTCGTTTTCGGCTATTTTGTAAGAGGGGATCTCCCCGGCGATGATCTTGGAAAACAGGGTCATGATCAATTCTTTTAAAGCGAAATATCTTCTACTTTGAACTTGATAACTCCGGCGGGGGCAGTTACTTCGGCCACTTCGCCGATATGCTTGCCCAGCAAGCCTTTGCCGATGGGCGAGGTATAGGATATCTTTCCGAGCTTGAGATCGGCTTCTTTTTCACTCACGATCTGGTAGGTTACCTGCTTTTTTGTATTGAGGTTGGTCACCTTTACTTTGGTCAGAATGGATACTTTGCTGGTGTCGATAGTGGATTCATCGATGATGCGGGCCGTGGCTATCTGTCCTTCCAGCGCTGCTATCTTCGCTTCCAGCAGTCCCTGGGCCTCCTTCGCGGCGTCATATTCGGCATTCTCCTTAAGGTCGCCTTTTTCCCTGGCCTCGGCAATGGCCCTGGAAGCGGCGGGACGCTCAACCCCCTTCATCTGCTGCAGTTCGGATTTCATTTGCTCCAGGGTTTCTTTAGTCACATACTGTATACCACTCATAGTATCTGGTTTAGATGAAAGAAAAAAATAGCAACGCTCCGGGCCAGCCGAAGCGTTGCGTCAATAATGTAAAATTAAATAATATTAGCCAAAAAAGGCGAAAGAACCAAAAAAGGTGAATGGGCGATGGTCAATGGTGATGGGTCGTTTACCGGGGGCAGATGTTTTTTTTGGACGTGAATCATGAATCGTCAATCGTGAATGGAAGAACCATGGAGGCGCAAAGACATGAGGGAAGCACGAAGCATTCAAAGCTTGTGCTGCTTCGCGTCGTTGTGCCTTTGTAGTTTATATTGACGATTCACGATTGACGATTCACGTTCGCCAGCTTTTGCCTTCCGCCTTCTCTCCTCTTATCTCTCAGCCTTTCTCCTTCATTGCTCCTGCAAGCTTCAGCATGCCGCTTCTTAACCGGGATGGTACATTTGAAAAAGTTGCGTTGCTGCCGGAGGGCTGAATGGAATACACATTCCAGTTCACCGGCCCGTTAGGCTCCATCCACGACCAGGTGCCGTTTTTCTCCGACGGCTGCGGTATAAGCACAGACACTGTATCGTTTGGAACGCCTTCGCTTTTGATGGTGACAGCCGTTGATAAAACAGGCCCCATCCTGAAATGCACATCCATATTACGCAGGGCCGGCTCAGTGAACTTCGCCGGCAGGTTCAATAGGGTAATGGGCAGGATGCCGGTTGTTGCATGTACCGAAGCCCGCGGGTCGATCAGCATGGTCACGTAAGAACTGCTGCCGTCATCAAAGGTGAGGTCGATGAAATTGCCCTTGCCTATCTGCACGATATAAGGCGGGGACACCGGAACTACCGACCCCCCTGAGGGCATGTGCACGCAATTGAACCGGCTGTAATCCGAGCCGGTGAAATACCCGATCAATCCATCGTTCCTCAGCCTGAGCTCACCCAGCCGCACGGGGAAAACATACTGGGTAAATACCGGTGTATAGTCTTTGAACGTGTACTGCCACGAAGGGTCCGTCACGGGCGGGCCGTCGAGCTGGTATTTCAGGCGGCAGCGCGTTAGCGCCAGCGGCCTCCCCACCAGCACGGAAAGGTTCTGGTCGTCGCGGGAGCCCAGCGGATCGATCACCCACAGCGTTTCGTCGATGGCCCGGAAAAAGTTGTTGAATGCATCGGGCCCCCTGGAGATGAGGCCATTCAACATCTCCACCAGGTGCGGGAACAGCTTTGCCAGGTCATCCAGGGCCGTGTAAGAAGAATTCGGCGCAAAGTCCCAATGCACCGTTCTTTGCGCCTGGTCGTTGGTGATAACGCGAAGCTCGCCCAGGTAGGCGCCGGACGGATCATAACAGGCCAGGGCTCTGTCGATATGGTTGGGCAGGATCCAGGCGCATACCGGGTTGGCGCCGCTGTGCAGGCTGATGATCTTTGAATCGTCGGCGGCAGAAACAAAATCGAAGTTCAGGCGTGCAGGCTGAAGGATGCGGGGAGACAGTTCGATAAAACGATAAGGCTCCTGCTCCTGCACGGTATGCGCCGGCTTCATGTCCGGGGATATTACCGGCTTGAACTGAAGGTAGGTGGCGGAAGAAGTTAATTGAAGCGCCTGCCCGAAACGGTCTACAAGCATCAGCCGCTGGAAACAGAATTGGCCGGACCGGTAAGCCTGGAACTCCGAAGGAGGCCACCCCTTGAACGGCTCCGGCACGTTGCCAAGTTCCGGAACTATGGAATTCCTCGCTCCTACCAGCTTTCCTGTGGCATCGGCGGCGCCAGGCACTAAATTGCTCTTGTTGTCGCGGGCAATCAGTTGCTGCATGAAACCGTCCAGCGTCTGGGAAAGAAAGTCCCAG
>DASWNB010000032.1:0-2936 GCA_036399455.1 Flavisolibacter sp.
GCTGCTGTTGCAAAAAGAGCTGAACGTACCCATTGGACTGATACACGCCAGTTGGAGCGGCACACCGGCGGAAGCGTGGACACCCGGTGAGCTTGTCCAGTCCGATCCTGCATTAAAAAAAGCAGCGGCCGCATTGGATCCTTCGCGGTGGTGGCCGGTCAGTCCCGGTGCTGCCTTCAGTGCCATGCTTCACCCGCTCATTCGTTTTTCTATTGCAGGCGCTATTTATTACCAGGGAGAATCAAACGTTGGCGCAGCCGATACCTACACCAGTCTTATGATAACGCTGATCGGCGGCTGGCGCAAAAACTGGCAAAAGGATTTTCCTTTTTACTTCGTCCAGATTGCTCCCTATTCAGGTTACGGCGACCACAGCTCTGCGGCCTTTCTCCGCGAAGCGCAGACCCGGGTGCTTTCCTATCCGGGCACCGGCATGGTGCTTACCAGCGACCTGGTTGATAGCCTCCACGACATCCATCCCCGCCTGAAAAAAGAAGTGGGCATCCGCCTCGCCAACTATGCCCTTGCCGAAACCTATCACAAGCAGGGCATCGCCTACAAAAGCCCGCTTTACCAAAGCATGCAGGTAGAGAAGGATAAGATAAGGGTTCACTTCACCAACGCGGAAGGCGGCCTGGTAAGCAGGGGAGCCCCGACAGAATTTTATATAGCGGGCGAAGACCGGAAATTCCTTCCTGCCCGGGCCCGTATCGAAGGCAGCACGGTTGTGGTCTGGAGCAAGCAGGTCAAACAGCCCGTTGCGGTCCGCTTCGGCTTCCGCAACGCCGCCCAACCCAACCTCTTCAGCAAAGGTGGCCTTCCCGTGGGGATCTTTCGTACGGATAACTGGCCAGTGCATATCACAGTAGGAGCGAAACAATAAATGCTCAATATTCAATGCTCAATTTTCAATTCTCAAGGAGTTTCCAATTCAGCGACCACTTGAAAATTGAGCATTGAACGTTGAATATTGAGCATTAAAATTCAAAGGACTTATCCCTAAAGAAAAGTTTCTCCCTGCGTAAACGCTCGTCCGTGGACCGTCGACCGTGGACTGTGGACTTCTCACTACCTTTGCCCGCATGGCCAAGATCGGTATTAACCTGACTACAGGAAGTTTGCAGAAAGAAGAGATCATCGTGGGTATTGACCTCGGAACCACCAACAGCCTTATTGCCATCATCCATCCCGACACAAAGCAGCCCGTAGTGCTGAAGGAGTTCGACAATACTACGCTGGTGCCTTCGGTGGTGCATTTTGGCGCCGGCGCACAGGTTTCCGTGGGCAATGAAGCACGGCAGTACCTGGTGGCCGAGCCGCAGAATACCATCTTTTCCGTAAAGCGCCTGATGGGTAAATCGTATAAGGATGTGGCCCCGGCATCGGATTTCTTCACCTATAAGATCATTGACGACGGAACCGACAACCTTGTAAAGGTGGCGGTGGGCGATAAGTTCTATACACCCATCGAGCTTTCATCGTTCATCTTAAAAGCGCTGCGCCAGAGGGCCGAGCATATCCTGAAAACACCTGTAAACAAGGCCGTCATCACCGTTCCCGCTTATTTCAACGATGCCCAGCGGCAGGCTACCCGCGACGCAGGCAGGCTGGCCGGACTTGACGTGCTGCGCATTGTAAACGAGCCCACCGCGGCAAGCCTTGCATACGGCATGGGGCTGAACAAGGACGAGGAGAAAGTAGTAGCCGTGTACGACCTGGGTGGCGGCACCTTTGATATTTCCATATTAAGAATTGCAGGCGGCATCTTCGAGGTGCTGTCTACTAACGGAGATACTTATTTGGGTGGCGATGATTTTGACCACGCCATCGTCAGGCACTGGATGGAAGAATACGGCATCAGCCACGAATCTGTCCGCGACGATAAATCACTGGCGCAGCAGCTCAGGCTCCGGGCAGAGGAAGCTAAAAAGCACCTCAGCTTCAACCGGGAATATGAAGGAGAGCTGGGGGAGAAAACCGTAAAGCTGGACAAGACCCGTTTCGAGGATCTGGTACAACCTTTTGTTGACCGGACCATTGAAAGCTGCCGCAATGCGCTGAAGGATGCGAACCTCACTGCAAGCGATATACAGGAAGTGGTGATGGTAGGCGGCTCTACCCGCGTGCCCCTTGTGAAAGAATCGGTAGCTGCCTTTTTTGGCCGTCCTGTGCACGATACACTCAATCCCGACGAAGTAGTGGCCTTGGGCGCCGCCGTTCAGGCAGACATCCTGGCCGGCAACAACCGCGACCTTCTCCTGCTCGACATCACCCCGCTTTCACTGGGCATTGAAACCATGGGCGGGCTGATGGACGTGCTCATTCCCCGCAATTCGAAAATTCCCACAAAAGCCGGTCGGCAATACACCACGCAAAAGGACGGGCAGAGCAGCATGCGCATCTCCGTTTACCAGGGCGAACGCGACCTGGTAAAGGATAACCGCAGGCTGGCCGAGTTCAACCTGGCCGGCATCCCCGGCATGCCTGCGGGCCTGCCCAAGGTAGAGGTCAGCTTTCTTATCAACGCCGACGGCATACTGGTAGTAACGGCCAAAGAACTCCGCAGTGGCGTGGAGCAATCCATAGAAGTAAAGCCCCAACACGGCCTCACCGATACCGAAGTGGAGAAAATGCTTATTGACTCCATCCATCACGCCAAAGACGACATACAGCAGCGTGCCCTCGTGGAAGCGCAAACCGAAGCCCGCGTGCTGCTCGACACCACGGAAAACTTTCTTCGCAAGAACAGCGGCTTCCTGGAACCCGCAGAACTCGAAGCCACCCGCACCGCCATGGCCAGGCTCGAAACCCTCCTCCAAAACGGCAGCAAGGACGAAGTCCAATCCGCCCTCGAAGAGCTCAATGAAATCTCCCGTCCGTACGCAGAGCGCGTAATGAACGAAGCGATCCGTTCGACTATGAAGGGGAAGAAAATT
>DASWNB010000033.1:0-9458 GCA_036399455.1 Flavisolibacter sp.
TTAGCTCCTCTATGCTCTCTGTAACGTTAATAGGTTTACCGGGTCTTGCCATGATAGCAAGATACTAATATTAAGACTAATTTAAAGATATAAATGGTATAATACAAAGTTTAAACTATTTTAAACCAATTAAGAACAGCAAAGGGCTTCAATCTCTTGAAACCCTTTGCTGTTCTATGTGATCCGGCCTGGACTCAAACCAGGGACCTACTGCTTAGAAGGCAGTTGCTCTATTCAGCTGAGCTACCGGACCTGAAAGTTGCGCAAAGATAGGAGAATCAAAGAAATTCAGAGCCATCCTGCTACAGGCAGCAGCAAGGAAAATTCACGATTAATAGTAGGTTGAAAACTAAAATAATAGAGCAGAGACTATTACAAAGGCTATGCAATATTCCTGGCTCGTGGCCACAGGGGGGAACCAACCAGAACCGGAAACAATAAACTACTCCATTCCGCTAAGGAACGCTTCCTGCTTCTCCACATCCCCATCGTTGATGTTTTGAACGTACAGCAGTGCAAGGAAATGGCCGTTGGTATAGCCCTTGATCTTCCAGTCAACACCCCACTCGTCCTGCCAGTAATCAATTATCACCCGGGTGCCGGATTGCTCCATGCTCTGGCAATGATGTATGCCGGTATTGTAGGCAATGCTGAAAGGAGTGTGCAGGCGGGAAATATAGCTGGATAGGATCAGCTCCGCATCGGCAACGTCGAACTCCTCCTTAAGGTCGATGTAGATGACGCCGTAGTTCGCTGCTTCGGAAGAAGATTCGCCGAGGTAGAAGCGGTCGCCGTGTTGCGTGGTGCAATGATCGAACCCGTCAAAGCCGCGGGGCAGAAGAACGGAACGGCCGGTGTTCCCAATGGGATAACGCCTGAATCTTTTGGACGAAGATATGCGGTAGGCCAGGGTGGTGGCCAGTATAAAGACTAAGTTTTCCATAGTATGAAATCGATGGTGGCTTGTAACTGTAAGATAAAAGTTATTTTCGAACCTCTATTATGGAGCAGATTTTTTTCTACGGAACGGATAAACTGACGGTTCAAAAAGCACTTTTCATAGCCGCACGCCGGTTGAAAGGAGGGTTGGGCGATGCTGCCAGGGAGCGAATCCTCAATAGCCAGCGTTCGGTACAAAGCATGGTCACCAGGGGCAAAACCGTTTATGGCGTCACCACCGGTTTTGGCATTCTGGCCGATACCCGCATCAGCGAGGAGGACACCGCCACGCTTCAATATAAAATCCTCCAAAGCCACAGCGTAGGAGTGGGGGAGCCCGTTCCCGAAGAAATTGCAAGGCTCATGCTCATCACCAAGGCGCATTCGCTGGCCATGGGGTACTCGGGCGTGCAGTTGGCCACCCTGGAACGCATCCTCTGGCATATAGATAATGGCGTCACTCCCGTAGTTCCCGAGAAAGGCAGCGTGGGCGCTTCGGGCGACCTGGCGCCGCTGGCGCACCTGTTCCTTCCCCTCATCGGGTTGGGAGAAGTATATTATGAAGGCACACGCCAACGCTCTTCCGAGGTACTGAAGCGCCTCGGCATGGAACCTGTAAAACTTGGACCGAAGGAAGGACTGGCCCTCATAAACGGCACACAGTTCATACTTGCCTATGCCGTCAAATCTGTTCACCGCCTGCACAACTGCCTCGAAGCCGCGGACATCATAGGCGCCATGAGCCTCGAAGCGCTTACCGGCACCAAGGCCCCCTTCGACGAAAGGCTGCACCAGCTCAGGCCCTATGCCGGTAACCAACTGGTGGCCCGCCGCCTCAGCACCCTGCTCGAAGGATCGGAGATCATGCAAAGCCACATGGACTGCGGACGCGTGCAGGACCCTTACTCGCTCCGATGCATGCCCCAGGTGCACGGCGCTTCCCGCAATGCCTGGCAGCACCTGAAAGACCTTACTCTTATAGAACTTAATTCCGTTACGGATAATCCCATTGTGCTGGGAGATGACGACACCATCAGCGGAGGCAATTTCCACGGGCAGCCGCTGGCGCTTCCGCTCGATTATGCCTGCATTGCCGCCGCCGAAACCGGGAACATCTCCGACCGCCGCTGCTACCTGCTGCTCGAAGGCAAGTGGGGCCTTCCCATGCTGCTCATGAACAACGTAGGATTGAACAGCGGCTTCATGATACCGCAATACACTACCGCGGCGCTCGTAACGGAAAACAAAACACTCTGCTTCCCCAGCAGCGCAGACAGCATCCCCACCTCATTAGGACAGGAGGATCATGTAAGCATGGGCAGCATTAGCGGACGAAAGCTCAACAGTGTGCTTGAGAACCTGGAGTTCATCCTGGCCGTAGAGCTGATGTGCGCCTGCCAGGCCATCGAGTTCCGCCGCCCCCTCCGCAGCAGCGCCATCCTTGAATTCGCACACGATTACGTGCGGGAAACTGTGAGCTTTGCCCGCGAGGACCGCATCTTCGCCGACGACATCAACAAGATCAAAGCCATCATTGCCGATTTTTCTTTCGTACAAAAAGTAAATGAGTTTGCAGCGAAGAAGGGAATAGAACTGGAGGCGGATCGTGAATGGTGAGAAGCGGGAATCGTCAATCGTGAATCGTGAATAGGTTACCTTTTTTAGCGTATCCTTCGCGTCTTTGCGGTGAAAAAAGCTTACATCCACGGCGGCCCGCTAAAGAAGTACACCTTATTCACCATTCACCATTGACCATTCACAACTTCACAAACTCATACGGATCATACTCCACAAAATCATTTGCCTTTATGGAGACCGATTTAACCTTGCCTTTCTCGATAGTAAAGCGGGTGGGGAAGACGCCGTATTCGATATTGCTGTATTGCAGAAGCCATTCGTTATTGTCCATGTAGCTGAGGGTGGCAGTGAGGTCGGGCTTGATGCCGAAGGAGATCTTAAGATCATTACCCTGCTGCGTGATGGTGATGCGCCCGTACAGCGCGTTATTATAAGTTCCCGTGTAGGCAGAAAGCGGAAGCGAAGGCTTGTTGTTTTTGATGCGGGCCTTCCAGGCGCTCAGTTGGCTTGCCTGCTCCTGCATCTCCTGGCGGAAGCCGGGCAACTGCTGTTGGCTGCGGTTTACATAAGGCACTCCCAGGTAGGCATCAAGGATCTGGTAACGCAGCGCCTCGAAGAAGTTCTGGTTGTCGTTGTTGGTTAAGATGGCAATACCCAGCCTTTCTTCGGGCACAAAGCACACATTGCTCACCATTCCCCCGGCGCCGCCGGTGTGCCAGTAAATGGCGCGTCCGTTATAATCGGCTGCAAACAGTCCCAGCCCATAACCCCTGAAATGGATAGGGAACAAGGAAGATTTGCGTGAACCTGTTACGATGTTGATGTCGCGGGTTTTCTGCAGCACGCTGAAGGGGAGCACCTGTTTTCCCGCGTAGCGGCCGCTGTCCAGTTGCATCATCAGCCAATGCGAGAGGTCGGATACGTTGCTTACGATGCTGGCAGCAGGCGCCAGGTTGTTCCAGTTGTCGTAAGGAACTTTTGTGACCACCCCGGTAAACGAAGTTGTGTAGGGCGTGGCTACATTGGGCCTTTGCGCTATGCCGGTGGAAAGCACCATGGTGCTGTTCATCTGCAGGGGTGTGATGATGGAATCCTGTACGAAATCTTCCCACTTCCTGCCCGTTACCTTCGGAACCACCTCGCCGGCTGTAAGAAAGCAACTGTTGCAATAGCCGTAATCCTGGCGAAACATGAGCGAAGGCTTCAGCAGGCGCATCCTTTTCATGATCTCCTCGCGGCCCAGCGTGGTGTTCCAGAATGTAAAATCGCCCTGGAAGGTTTTTGTGCCGATGCGGTGGGAGAGCAGGTCGCGGATGGTGGTGAGCCTGGTGGTTGTGGAATCGTAAAGGCGGAAGGTGGGAAAGTATTTGATGATGGGGTCGTTGAGCGAGATTTTTTTGCTGTTCTCCAGCATGGCCAGCGCGGTGCCGGTAAACAGCTTGGTGTTGCTGGCGATCATGAAGAGCGTGTTCTCATCCACCGCTTGCCCGGTTGTGACGTCCTTTACTCCGTATCCCTTCATCAGCACAACCTTTCCGTCCTTGACAATCACCACCGACAAGCCGGGGAGGTCCCAGTCTTTCAGGCCACGGGTAATGTAGCTGTCCAGGCTGTCTTGGATAAAGGAAGGTGTTTGCGCCAGGGCGGGAAGAAGCGAGGCCGAGAGCAGCAGGAGAAAAAACAGTTTTTTCATATAAAAGAAGTATGTGCCGTCAATGTACGTCAAAAGTACATGGTGATTTAATTCCTCGTTCACCGGCCGGTTTTTTTGTTTTGTTCAGGCAAATGGCGCTGAAGAGCGGTGATTCATCCATCGTGGTTTCCCGTTACCATATGGCATAAAATTTTTAGTAGGTCACACACATAAAAATTCTATATGAAAAGAAACTTCCTTTCCATCCTACTGCTTTCCGGGGCAGCTCTCGTATGGTCCTGCGACAACAGCGGTAGCTCATCCGACACAAACAACGACACGGCCGGACAGAACGCCAACAACGTAGAAGCCACCAATGCAAACAACGGCGGCGCTACAAACAATGCCGCACCCCTGAACGAGACTGACCGCCAGTTTGTTATGGACGCTGCTATGGCCGACATGATGGAGATCCAGTCCGCCAACATTGCCCAGCAGAATGCAACGAGCCAGGCTGTTAAGGACTATGCCGCCATGATGCTTCGCGATCATACGGCTTCCAGCAGCGAGCTGAAGCCCCTGGCTTCCTCCCGCAACGTAATGCTTACAGACAGCCTGCCTGCCGATGCCCGCCAGCACATGGACGCGATGCAGAAGATGAAAGGCAAGGCCTTCGACAACCATTATATGAAGATGATGACCGACGATCACTCCAAGGTGATCAGCAAATTTGAGAATGCTTCCAACACAGCCGCCGACCCGGACCTGAAAGCCTGGGCCACCAAGCAGCTTCCTATCCTCAGAATGCACCTTGACTCAGCCAAGGCCATCAGGGGAAGAATGTAACCATGTTTATTTTTGTGGTCTATAGAAAAAACGTCCCGCTCTTTGCGGGACGTTTTTTTTGGAGGCTGTGAGATATGAGCTACGAGCTGCGAGCCGCCGGTGTGATTTACCCAGAGGCAACTTCTCACAGCTCGTAACTCATATCTCGCAGCTTTATTACTGCCGGGGTTTGGCTTCATCTGCTTGTTTATCTATATTCGGGGGATTATGAGAAAGCCACTGTTCCTTTTTCTTTTGTCTTTAGCTTCCTATACTTTGTCCGCCCAGACCCAGAACCAGATCCAGGAATGCATTGTTGAAAAAGGCGAACTGAAGGTGATAAAGGCTGATTATAATCCCACCACCGGCGAAAAGACCATCATGGTCAACGGGGTGCGAAAAAAACTCGATGAGGTCTATACGCTTGAAGGGGCGGGTTATGCCGCCGCCAAAGCCTGGTTCATAAATAATGAAAAGATCACGTTCCTGGGTAAGCCCTACCAAAAATACGGCTTGCCGCGGGTGCTGGGTATCAGCGAGGTGAAGAGGCTGGGAGAGAACGACGGTGTAAGCGTATTTGCGGAGCCTCGCGAGGGAATCCCGCAGGTAATCTATCTGCCGGTACGCCGGGGGTGCGAGTTTCAGCCTTATATTCTCAACTGCGGCAACGTGAGCCTGACAGGCGAGGCAGAAACCCCCACGGGTAAAACATACACCCTGAAAGCTGATTCCAAGGACATCAAGGGAAAACTTACTTATAACTGGAAGGTTTCCGCCGGTAAGATCATCAAAGGCCAGGGTACAAAGCAGATTACCGTATCTACTGAAGAGGTAAAGCCCGGTTTCATCACTATCACGCTGGAGGCCACCACCGCCGACAAATGCCCCATCCGCCTCGAGAAATGGGTAAAGGTCGTTGAGAAAACAAGCTCCTCCCAGCCTAATAAAAAATCCTGAATTCACGCGGAGACGCAAAGAAGAAGAGACGCAAGGCTGTATTCAGAGGCTGCGTTATACTGCCCTTGTGCCGCTTTGTGTTCCCCGTGCCTTCGTGGTTCCCATTGACGATTGACGATTCACGATTCACGTCAACTTCACCTATACTCCCCGAACACTCCGCGGAGCACATCGGCAATCTCGCCGAGAGTGCAGTAGTTTTCAACGGCTTCAATGACAGAGGGCATGAGGTTGGTGCCGTCAGTGGCATTGCGGCGGATGGTTTCGAGGCTGCGGCTTACTTCCTGGTGGTTCCTGCCTGATTTTAACGTGCGGAGCTTTTGCACCTGCTGTTCGCGGATGCTGTCGTCCACCCGGAAAAGAGGAATGGGATCTTCCTCGCCTATCTGGAATTTATTCACCCCCACAATGATCTTTTCGCCGTTTTCGATCTTGCGCTGGTAATCGTAGGCGCTGCGGGCAATTTCGTCCTGTATGAATCCCTGCTCGATAGCCGTTACCGATCCCCCCATTGCATCTATTTTGGCGATCAGCTCCAGGGCTTTCTGCTCGATCTCATCGGTCAGGGCTTCCACGAAATAGGAGCCGGCCAGCGGGTCTACGGTTTCGGGGGCGCCGCTTTCAAACGCTACTATCTGCTGGGTACGCAGGGCTATGCGGGCGGCTTCTTCGGTAGGCAGGCTCAGCGCTTCATCATACCCGTTAGTATGGAGCGATTGCGTGCCGCCGAGTACGGCAGCCAGGGTTTGAATGGTAACGCGGGAAATATTGTTCAGCGGCTGCTGCGCGGTAAGGGTGCTGCCGCCGGTTTGCGTGTGAAAGCGCAGCATCATCGCCTTCGGGTCGGTGGCCCCCAGTTCCTTCATCATGTGGGCCCACATGCGCCGGGCAGCCCGGAACTTGGCCACTTCCTCGAACAGGTGGTTGTGTGCATTAAAGAAAAAGGACAGACGCTTGCCGAATACATTAATATCGAGCCCCTTCTCAAGCGCAGCCTGTACGTAGGCTTTGCCATTGCTAAGTGTGAAGGCAATCTCCTGGGCGGCTGTGCTCCCTGCTTCGCGGATATGGTAACCCGATATGGAGATGGTATTCCATTTAGGCAGCTCGTGGCTGCACCATTCAAATATGTCGGTGATGATACGCATGGAAGGCTTGGGGGGGTAGATGTAGGTGCCCCTGGCCGCATATTCTTTTAATATATCGTTCTGGATGGTGCCCGAAATCTTCTTCAGGTCGGCGCCCTGGCGCCTGGCCTGGGCCACGTAGAAGGAAAGAAGGATAAAAGCCGTGGCATTGATGGTCATGGACGTGGAGACCTCCTCCAGCTTGATCCCGCTGAACAGCGTCTCGATGTCTTCCAGTGAGTCGATGGCCACACCTACCTTGCCCACTTCGCCCTCAGACAGTTCGTGGTCGCTGTCATAGCCTATTTGCGTAGGCAGGTCGAAGGCCACGCTCAGGCCCATCACGCCCTGCGACAATAAGTAGTGGTATCTCCGGTTGCTTTCCTCCGCCGTGCTGAACCCCGCATACTGGCGCATGGTCCAGAGCTTTCCGCGGTACATATCGGGTTGCACGCCCCTGGTAAAGGGGAAAGACCCTGGTTTCTCCTTTCCCGTTTCTTGTTTCTTGTTTGTAGCCGCTTCTTCGCCAACCGGCTCCCTTCGGTTACCGGTTGTCTCTAATCGGTCATCCGCCTCATACAGCGGCTTTATCTCTATCCCGGAATCGGTAAATATCTTTTTCTCGCTCATGGAGATTACATGATTTTTTTGGCTTCGCTGTTGAGTGTGTTGAGCACGAAAGTGTGGAGGGCAGTGTTTTCCTGGTCCATGATGGCTTCGAGCAGGCGCTTGTTGAGGTCATGGGCACGGGCATCGGCGGGAAGGGCGCTGGAGAGCGAGTTGATGATAAGCATGTTCTGGTCCCTCAGGTTGCGGACGGCATCCCAGGCCGCCGGGCTCACATATATCTGCTGCGAAGCGTTGTACTCAAATTCCTGCTTGATGTTCTCCAGGAGTATCACCTGCATCTCGCGGGCCGTAAGGTTGGGCTGGTTCACACGGCTGATAAGGCTGGGAAGCGCGATCCTTTCCGCCAGTATCACCAGGCGCTCGTAAGCCTGCAACTGCAGCGGCTTTACCGAAATATCAGTAGCCGTGACTTTCGCGGCTCCGCTGTTGCGGCTCAGCAAAAGCGCAATAATGGCAATTGCCAGCGCAACGCCGGACATAATAAGACTATATGTTGATTCTTCCATTGCTAACGTTTGTGCGCAAATTTAGGGTTTCACGCAAAGACGCCAAGAAGAAAGGGGGGAGTCCACGGTCCACAGACGAGTCATTGAGGTGGTTGGTCGTTCATTGCGTGTGAGAAGTCTTTAGGAATTCTCAACAATCAATGCTCGATGTTCAATACTCAAGGGGTTTCAATTCGGAGACTCACTTGAGAATTGAACATTGAGCATTGAATATTTTAAAAGAGCATCTTCCCACCAACAAAACGGCCGCCACTTTTAAATGCCTCGTCTGTGGACTGTGGACCGTGGACTGTGGACATTCTACCTTTAACCTTTGACCTTTCGCCCTTTACCTTATTTTTGCATTATGGAAACAGCAGTACAATCACCTGTTAAATTCACACCCGGGGCCATGGCTGAAATCAGGAGGCTGATGGCAGAGCCCGGATTTGACCAGTCCCAGATGCTGAGGGTAGGCGTAAAAGGCGGCGGATGCTCCGGCCTTTCCTATGTGATGGGCTTCGACCAGAGGACGGACAGCGATATCGTTTACGAATCCGAAGGCATTCAATACGTGATGGACAAATCCCACGAAATGTATCTCTACGGAATGCAGATCGACTGGCAGGGCGGCCTGAACAGCCGTGGCTTCACCTTTAACAATCCCAATGCTTCCACTACCTGCGGCTGCGGTACTTCCTTCGCGGTGTGAGAGGCGATAACCGGTAAACGACCACCGATAACCGAAGCTGTTTATCGTTCATCGGTGATCGGTTAGCGGTTGTCGGTTCCCAAATTGGTTCATCTTTTGCAGCACGCATCATGCGGTAGTTTTTTCCGCAGATATTTAATCAAGTTATAGCTTTGCACAACTCTAAGACACAGACCAGATCAGTACACGTCATGGCAATACCCAAGTTTCAGACCATTAAGGAATCGTTTCACGTTGAACTCAAGAAAAGGATCAATCAGTATTTCGAGACTACAGGAAGCCCGCTCACAGGAAACAGGCACCTCTATACAAAGGCTATCGTGCTGTTGAGCAGCTTTACCCTTCTTTATATCCACCTGGTTTTCTTCACTCCGTCCGTGTACCTGGCCATTGCGGAGTGTATGCTGATGGGCGTGGTAGCGGCTGCTATCGGCTTCAACATCATGCACGACGGAGCTCACGGCAGCTTCAGCAAGAACAAAACCATCAACCGGCTCGCTGCCTTCAGCCTTAACCTGCTGGGCGGAAGCTCGTTTATGTGGAACGTAAAGCACAACGTCATTCACCACGCT
>DASWNB010000034.1:0-4125 GCA_036399455.1 Flavisolibacter sp.
CTGCGGATAATGTCTAAATGGTATTATTCGCTTCCCATCTCTGCTAACAGCTTTCGGCTTGCAGCCATCAGCCCGCTACTTCCATTTCCCTCTTCGCATTCTCAAAAATCCTCTTTTTCTTATTCTCATACCACCACTTGGGAGCGGTTCTTTTCATGAGGGTGTCGATGTTGCGCATGCCGAAGAGGTTCCAGGCGCCTTTGAGCTTGCCGGTGATGGAGGGCTGAAGGGCACGAAGGCTCATGGCAAAGCCGCTGTCGATATACTCCATATGGTGCCAGTAACCGGCGGGCATGAACAGTGTATCGCCATGATCCAGCACTACTTCGTAGCCTTTGGCATAGCGCAGGGCGGGGAACTGGTTGAAATCGAGCTTGCTGTCCGGCCTGTAATAATTGGAGAAATCAGCCATGCTGAGCACTTCCCAGGGTTTCCTGTACAGCTTGTGCTGTTCGGTGAAAGGGAAGAGAAGCACCCTTTTGCGGCCTGCAAACTGGGTGTGCAATATATTGGAAAGGTCGATGTCGAAATGCATGTGGGTGATGGAGGTGGCGCCGCCCACGAAAAGCATGGGGAATTTCTTTACAAAGCCTTTCATCAGGTGCTCGGGCCAGGTGAAGTCCTGCACCAACTGCGGGGCATGGTCGAAAATGTTGAAGAGGAAGATGCGCCAGCCGGCGGGACCCTGGCTGATCATGTCGATGTACTCGCCAAAGGTTTTATAATCGTCAGCGGTATTGATGGGGGTGTAGGCATCGCTTTTGATATTGTTGTAAAGCGCTACTTTTTGTTGCCCTACCAGGTCTTTAAAATAGGCCCAGTTCCATTTCGAGTAAGCAGGCCAGCTTTTCGCCAGGTCCCTGATAACAACCGGTTTCTGCTGGTCATAAAACGATTCCCTGAAAACTTCGGGATCAATGCTCTCGAAACTGGGAATAGCTTGCAGTTGCATGGTTGACGATTTTTGCAAAAGTAGATTTCACGACATGGAAAGGGAAATAAATTCGGCTAAACAAGAGAACGAAACGTTAAAGAGTTTATTATGCTGATACACATCCATCCCGACAATCCCCAGCCCAGGCTCATCCGTCAGGCGGCGGAAGTTTTGCGGAATGGCGGCATAATCGTCTATCCAACCGATACCATTTACGGCCTGGGATGCGATATTTTCAACCATAAAGCCGTGGAAAGGATCTGCCGCATCAAGGGTGTGGACCCCGCAAAAGCACAGCTTTCCTTTGTGTGCTACGACCTCAGCCACCTGAGCGAATATGCCAGCCAGCTATCCACCCCCGTTTACCGCAACCTGCGACAGTACCTTCCCGGTCCCTATACATTTATCCTGGGCGCCAGCAGGCAGGTGCCCAAGATCCTCAAAACCAAAAAAGATACGGTAGGCCTCAGGATTCCAGGCAACGAAATTGCGCGGGAGATTGTCAGGGAACTTGGAAACCCTATTTTAAGCGCTTCCCTGCCCGGCGAACAGGTGGAAGACTATACCGACCCGGACGTGATACACGACCGCTTCGAGAAGCTTGTTGACCTGGTGATTGATGGCGGCATCGGCGGAACAGTACCTTCAACCATTGTTGATTATACTTCCGGCGAGGCGGTGGTGGTTCGCGAAGGCGCCGGCGAGTGGCACCAATAACAATGTGATTTTATGAGAACAGCTTTCTACCTTATCCTCCTTACCCTTTCTCTGTCTGCCTGCTGCAAAGCCTATTGTATCAAAGACCCCCAGGTGAATGTCATCTTCCAGCGCTTCAAGGCCATGGATACAGATACCATTTACGTGCTCCGCTACCACGGAGGCTCTGCCCAGCAATCCGACAGCACCGCCTATATCCGCTCACAGGATTCGCAGGACACCAGCTTCTCCCGTGTAAACCTTGTTCTTACCCCCGGCTACGACTGGAAAATAAAGGTAGCCTCCCTTAACCGCCAGTTCAGCATCACCGATATCCAGACCGCCACCGGCGACTGCCAGTGCAGCAGCGGCAACTATCACGTTGTCCGCAGCTTCCTAGTAAACGGCCAGCAAATGCAAGGCAGCGCGTACCTGGCGGAGTGATGGACGTGAGTCGTGAATCGTCAATCGTGAATAGGAGAGATTAACCGCAAGGGCGCTAAGACGCGAGGAAGGATTTGAGTTAAGGCTGCCGCAGGTGGCCCAGATCACAGTATTCTTTCGATTATCGGTCATCTCTTATCGGTCATCCCCTCAAAACAAAAACGCCGCTATACAGCGGCGCCTTGTTAACCTTCAACCATTCTTTTACGGCAGATCATGTAGAAATGCAGCACATGAAAAAGACAGCCTAAAGACCCTGAAACGCTGCATGGGTTTAAACGGCCTCCGCAAAAAGCTGGGGTTGATTGTAATCAAGGCGGAACGTACGGCGGTGGAATTTGCAGGGGCCGTGCTGGTCCAGGGCATTCTGGTGCTCGCGGGTTGCGTAGCCTTTATTTTGGGCCCAGTTGTATTGCGGGAATTTGTGATGTATTTCCTTCATGTAATCATCGCGGTAGGTCTTCGCCAGTATGCTGGCCGCAGCAATGGAGGCATAAAGCCCATCGCCCTGGATGATGCATTTATGGGGAATTCTTTTATACGGGGTAAACCGGTTGCCGTCGATCAGCAGAAGTTCCGGTTGCAGATTGAGTTGCTTAACAGCCAGGTGCATGGCTTTAAAAGAAGCCTTAAGGATGTTGATCTTGTCAATCTGGCGGTTGCACAGGTTAGCAACGGCATAGGCAAGAGCGTGTTTTTCAATGAAGGGGCGCAGCTCGTAGCGCTGCTCTTCTGTCAGTTGTTTGGAATCATTGATAAAGGGATGATAGAAATCCCGCGGCAATATAACAGCCGCCGCATAAACCGGTCCTGCGAGGCATCCCCGCCCGGCCTCATCGCAGCCAGCTTCCAACAACTCTTCCTGAAAAAAATTCTGCAGCACGTTCGAAAATAGGATTTGTAACGAAATCTCCATTCATTGCGAGAAGAAATATTTTAAGAGAAGCTGTTGGCTGATGGCTGTTAGCTATTGGCCGTTTACGTACTGCCTTTGAGCAGACGTTTTTTTGAATAAAACTTATACAGCCGGAAGCAATTCAGCTATCAATCCGTGACAATTCTTCTTCCCGTTCCTGCACTGCTAACAGCCAACAGCTATCGGCTATCAGCTTCTCCCAATAAAAACATCACATGTCCCAATGACAATAGAAGAAACATAGCTACTCCCTGGTGCAGCTGCGCCATCCATTCAAATTCATTCCATACGTAGGGATGGATGTTGATGCTGGTCATAACGGTAAAAATGCCCAGGGCAGCCTGTACCAGCACAAAGAAGAGGGGAAACCAACGGGCCTTGCGGAAAGCGGGAGTGGGTCCCGTGCGAAGAGCCATTACAGTCCATACCAGCACCAGGAGCACCAAAAGGTAGGCAAGCATGCGGTGAATGAAATGAACCACCACAGGATCTTCAATGATGCTGATCAGTCCTTCGGGCCTGTTGAATACGTAGGGCGGGATAAAGCTCCCGTTCATGTCCGGCCAGGTAGACGATACCACTGCCGCCTTGTGACCCGCCATCAGCGCACCATAAAAAAGCTGCACGAACAGGAGGACTATCACCGCAAGGGCAAACCTTCTCAGCCCCGCATGAGGCATCAGGCTTTCCTTCCGGATGCGCAGCTTGAGGTAGAACCAATAAGTATAAAACAGTAGGATGAGCGCCAGCACAAAGTGCATGGCCAGCCTGGTAGGGCGAACATAAACGGCATCGCCGGTAAGTCCGCTTGCCACCATGATCCAGCCTACGGCTCCCTGGAGGGCGCCCAGCAGGAAAAGGATGATGAGGGGAAGCACCATATCGGGTTTAAAGCGCCGCTGTACCAGGAAAATAACAAAGGGGATCAGGAACACTACGCCAATCAATCGTCCCCAGAGGCGGTGAAACCATTCCCAGAAGAAAATAAACTTGAAATCGGGCAGGGTAAAGCCGGAGTTCAGTTGGCGGAACTGCTCTGTTTGGCGGTACTTGTCAAACTCCGTCATCCATTGCTGTTCGTTGAGCGGGGGGAGAATGCCCGTAACTACCTCCCATTCCGTGATGGACAGTCCCG
>DASWNB010000035.1:0-4301 GCA_036399455.1 Flavisolibacter sp.
GGCGAGGGTTTTTATTCCCTTTGCCTTGAACAGCTCCTGAATATAGTAATTGGACTTTTTTATCTGCTCCGCCAGTTCATCGTCAACGGAGACAACTTCATAAACGGCCTTCCTGCCTTTATATCCGGTATTGAAGCATTCGGAACAGCCCTGTGCTACAGAGTGATATTCTATCTTCCGCTGCGGCCTGAACTGCCGCGGGTAAAGCGCCGCTTCGAATGTTTCCCTCTTCTTGCAATGCGGGCAAAGCAGGCGCACAAGCCGCTGCGCCACCGCCGTGTTCAGCGTGTTGGCCAGCAGGTAGGGAGCAATGCCCATGTCGATAAGCCTCGACACGATGCCCCATGCGGAGTTGGTATGAATGGTGGAAAGCACGAGGTGTCCCGTCAGCGAGGCACGTATGGCCATGTTGGCGGTTTCCACGTCTCTTATCTCCCCCAGCATGATGATGTCGGGGTCCTGGCGCAGGAAGGAGCGGAGTGCGGCGGGAAAAGTAAGGCCGATGTCCTCCCGCAACTGCACCTGGTTGACGCCTTCGAGCGTGTATTCGATGGGGTCCTCGATGGTCAGTATGTTCCTTGTTTCCTTGTTCAGGATCTTCAGCGTGGAATAAAGCGTGGTGGTCTTTCCCGAGCCCGTGGGGCCGCTGATAAGAATGATGCCGTTCGGCTTGCGGGTACCTTCGAGGTAATGTTCAAGATCGGTGGGAGAGAAGCCCAGCGAGGAAATACCGGTTCCCGTTTCCTTGCTGTTCAGCAGGCGCAGCACCACTTTCTCGCCGTGCAGCGTAGGCAGCACCGACACGCGTATGTCAAACTTGCCCGAGTCGTTCTCGAAAAAGATCCTTCCATCCTGCGCCAGCCGCTTCTCCGCTATGTCCAGCCTTGAGCTGATCTTTATCTTGTTTATAAGCGAAGGATATTGCTTTTTGTCCAGCAGGTAACGCTGTATCAGCATGCCGTCAACGCGTATCCTTACCCTGCATTTCGATTCAAAGGCTTCAATATGGATGTCGCTGCTGTTGAGTGCTTGTGCTTCGCTGATAAGATGCGAAAGAAAATGATCGCCGTCGCCGTCGTAAAAAGAAGTCTGCTGGCGGCTGTCGCTTTGCTGGAAAGGATAGTGCTTCTTCAGCAGCTCTTCGACCTCACCGCTCTCCATCTGCTCCAGCATGATCTTTTTGCCGATCAGGAGCTCGAGCTCGTCTTCCAGCCCGCCGATCATGCTCTCCTGGTCGATATAACAATTCAGCAGGCCGTCGGATGAGCCGAAGGGCACTATGCGGTAGTGCCAGGCCTGCTTTGCCGTGAGGGCGGACAGGGCCGGGGCGGGAATGGCGGCTTTCAGTATTTCCATAACAGGGAGTTTAAAAGCCAATCATCGGAATAAAGTACGCCGCTAGCAGGTGCGAGCAGCAGCACCAGCAAAAGCGCCAGCGCCTGCCAGCCGGCCAGCGCCACGGTACTTCCGCTCCTGTTGTATTTGCGGTTGCGGAGAAATATAAAATGCAGCACCAGCGCCAGCAGGAGGCTCACGATATGAAAAAGAAGGAAGTTGACGGGTGAAAAAAAGAAGCAGCAAACGATTAGGAACAGCACATCGCCCGGGCCGATCTTTTCCAACAGTGCTTTTATCTTCCACCCGGTGCGGGGCAGGAAAAAAAGCGCCAGCAGCACCAGTTGCATAAGCAGCAGCACCAGGTTGACGGCGCTGTTCAGCAGCAGTTGCTCCAGGCCTACTTCACGGTATCCAAGCAGGATGCCCGCCGCCGCCAGCAGCGGAAACAATATCCAGAGCACTCTTCGCGAACGGAAGTCCTGCAACAGGATAAGTCCCGCAAGTATTACTATCACAGGTAGCAGCATTGCCATCAGTCGGGTGTTACTTCTTTTATTTTTTTATTATGATCGATCTCCCAGATGTTGAAGACGCCGTCGCCATCGAAATCCACTACCGATACAGCACGGATACGGAACTGGTTGCCGGTTGCTTCGGCCACTTCAAGCTTGTAATTGGCCTGCCCGCCTTCGGTGGTCAGCGGCTGCTGCTCAAAGGCTATGTCGGACAGGCTGGAAGCGTAAGTGGAATTCTCGAAGAAATAATTCTTCTCCAGCGTGTAGGCGTGCTGAAGCTGGATCTTGGCTTCGGTGCTTTTGGCCCTGGTGATGAGGGGCAGCAGGTTGGGAAGCGCCAGCAGTATAAGTACTCCTATTATGATCAGCACCACCAGCACTTCCGTGAGGGTGAATGCGGCCAGGCGCCTGTGCCTGCGGACCGCATGATCCATTCTCATAAACAGCATTCTCATAAAAAATTATAAAGCGTGTTCGAAATATAAATCGAAAGAATAAAACCTCCGATGTGAACAAATTACCGTTGCATAAAACAGGCTCATCTCAAAACGCTTGTCCATTCATTCGGGACGTAAACATATAAAAAAGAGAGGCTGCACATTTACCGTTCATCATCATTCTCTTTGTAAAACAGCACAGTGCTCATAAAATTGTACAATGCGTTTGTGGTTGCGCATAGCATCAAAAGCCTCTTTGTAAATCCTCCAGAATGCAGCGCCAGCAAGGCTTTGGGACTCACCGGGCCTGCGGCCCGCAAACAAATAGCAGGAAATGATAAAAAGAAATCCTGACAGGAACCACAATTCATTCAGACATAGGCTTTAGGAAAAATCCGCAAGAAAATCCTGCACCGGCGCATCTAATTACATTACTACAACGCTTAATATATGTTCGACGTACACCTGCCCACCGACCCAGCCCTGAGAAAATTCATCCGCTTCAGTTATGTATTCAGGAACCACCTTCCCGAACAGGAATTCCTGGTGCTGCCCTACACCGGCGCAGCGCTGACCATTTTTGAAAATGCAAGGTTTTCCCGGGCGCAGGAGCAACTGTACGTGGCCGAGCCGTTCAGCCGGACCACCATCTGCCTTCACCTGATGCGCCCCGAGCGGATAAAGATCCGGGTGAAAGGCCCCGTCACCGCCATTATGATGATGTTCACGCCGCTGGGCATCAACCAGTTTATCGGCTCACCGCTAAGCGAGGTGCTGGGCCTGCACGACCGCAGCGTCATTCCCTTTGACCAGTGCACCACCGGCTTCGGGGAGTTGCAGCCGGACCTGGCGGGCACGGACTGCGCAGCCACCAGGATGCTGCTGGCAGAAGCCTTCCTGAAACAGAACTACAGGGGATTTTCCAGCGACATACTCTCGGAAGTGGTAAAATGTCTTTCCGATCCAGACTGCACGTACACCATCCAGCAGATCTGCCGCAAGGCCGGCACGAGCGAGCGGACCCTCAACCGTCTTTTCATGGAGCATCTTTGCATGACGCCGGTGCAGTTCAAAGGCATCTGCCAGTTCCGCAACTCCGTACAATTGAAGCTGGGAAAGAATATGCTTTCACTCAACCAGCTTGCTTATGAAAGCAACTATTCCGACCAGGCATATCTTGCCAGGATATATAAAAAATTTACAGGCTTCAGCCCGAAACAATTGTTCAACGACTTCACCGACGTGACGGATAATTATCTCTTTCACATCATCCAGGAAAAATTGGCTGAAAAGTACAAGAACAATTAATAGCGTCTTGCTAATTTGGTAGCGCAGGCCAAAATTCTCATCGGCCCGCGTTCATTAAGTGTTTCCCGGATCAGTTGTTTTATCATTTCCTGCGCATTGATTGCTTGGCATCACACATGAGGCGTAGTGTTCCTGCACGGAACACTCCAACCGACATGCAATGGAATAGTCAGGTACATTATTGATATAAATAAAAACCACCAGTATATGTTTATTCGCTCCAAGCGGAAGCTTTCGTGGCTGAAGGCTGCGTGCCCCTTAGCCCTGTTGGCCGCTCTAAACGCACCGGCCCAGATGAACACTCCTAACGACAACATCGTTCCCCCTTCACCCGAAGCAACCGCCTTCAGCAAATATGCGGAGATGCCCGTAAGCCTTTACACCGGCGTTCCGCAGATCACTGTCCCGCTGTGGAAGCTGTCCGATAAAGGCCTTGAAGCTGCCGTGGGACTGAGCTATCACGCGGCGGGCAACAAGGTAGAGGACATTGCGCCCCGCACCGGGCTTGGATGGACGCTGCAGGCGGGAGGAACCGTAAGCCGGGTGGTAAGAGGACAGGCCGATGAATATCCATACTATGGCTTCCTGGCCGTGGCGGAACGGTTCACGTACACTACGCTGCACAGCGGCACCGACAACCAGCGGTATCAACGCTACAGGGAATTTGCCGAAGGCTGCGACGATTCGGAACCCGATATATTTT
>DASWNB010000036.1:0-6499 GCA_036399455.1 Flavisolibacter sp.
GATTTTTTCCTGCAACAGGATGTTACCGGTATCTATTTCGTGTTTGAGGCGGAAGGTGGTGACGCCGGTTTCTTTTTCGCCGTTGATGATGGCCCAGTTGATGGGAGCAGCGCCGCGGTATTGCGGAAGGAGCGAGCCGTGCACGTTCACTGTTCCCATTGGTGGCATGTTCCATACGGCTTCGGGAAGCATGCGGAAGGCTACAACGATTTGAAGGTCGGCTTTGAGGGAGCGGAGCTCTTCGATGAATTGCGGGTCTTTGAGCTTCGGCGGCTGAAGGATGTGAAGCCCGTGCTCCAGTGCATACTTCTTTACTGCGCTTTCCTGCAGCTTCATGCCCCGTCCTGCGGGCTTGTCGGGTGCGGTGATCACCCCTGCAACCCGGCATCCCGCCTTTACCAGTGCATCCAGCGACGCCACAGCAAACTCAGGCGTGCCCATGAAAACAATACGCAGCTCCCGGTAATCCATCGTGATGCAAAAATAAGGGAATGGGTAGAAGGCAGAAGGCGTAAGGCGGAGGTAAGGAATTGGGACTTAGGAATTTGGAATTGGGATTGGCTCATGTGTACGGCATGTCAGCACTGCCCGCCTAATTCCCAATTCCAAATTCCTCCCGCCTTCTACCTTCCGCCTTTCACCTTCCTCCCTCACTAAAAATGCTTCAAATCTGCGAATATTAGTACCTTCCGTTCCTGCTTGTTCACGTCTTCCTGCCTTCCCCCACCTGGTTATGCAGTGCAGGCTTGTGTCCTTTATGCAGCGTCACAGGCGAAGAATAACCCGCGCCTGCGGCAGGCAGTAAAATTTTCATTGACCAAAAAAAAGAAAAATGCAACAAGTAAAAAGCGGCGACAAAGTTCGTGTACACTACCACGGAAAGCTTCGCAGCGGTGAAACATTCGATTCTTCCCAGGGCCGCGAGCCGCTGGAGTTCACGGTCGGCAGCGGCCAGGTGATCAAAGGATTTGACAACGGTGTGATGGGCATGCAGGTGGGTGATAAGAAAACCGTTGAAATCACCGTAGACGACGCCTACGGCCAAAAAAGCGAGGAGATGATCGTGGAATTCCCCAGGAATCAATTCCCTGAAGATCTTGATCCCCAGATAGGAATGCAGCTGATGATGAATAACGGCTCCGGGCAATCATTCCCCGTTTCCGTGACCGAAGTAAAGGAAGAATCTGTTATCCTCGATGCCAACCATCCGCTGGCCGGCGAGGACCTGATTTTCGATATCGAGCTCGTGGAGATCGTTCCCACTTCAAAGATCATCATGCCATAAGCTCAGCCCGAAGTCTTAAGCCGTAAGTCTTAAGTCTTAAGCCTGAAATCTCTCTTGCAGCCCCCGTGTCTCTGCCTTCGTGGTCAACCACAATGGCAAAAGACACGGGGGCTTGCACTTGGGAAGGAGATAGGGCTAATGACTTACGGCTTGTGGCTAACGGCTTACGACTTTGAACTAAATTTGGCCATGTTTCAGAACTACTCCTTCACGGCCGCAGAGCGCCTGATGCGCTATGTACAGATTGATACGCAAAGCGATCCCCTCTCGAACGCACATCCCACCACGGAAAAGCAGAAGGACCTTTCTCGCCTCCTGGAAAAAGAACTCAGGGAGATGGGTATAGAAGATGCGCACATGGACGAATTCGGCTACGTCTATGCCACCATCCCCTCCAATATGGACAGGCAGGTGCCTGTTATTTGCTTCTGCTCGCACGTGGACACAGCCCCCGACGCCAGCGGCGCGGGAGTAAAGCCCATCCTCCACCGCAACTACGACGGCAACGATATTACCCTTCCTGACGACCCTGCGCAGGTGCTGTCTAAAAAAGATTTTCCTTACCTGGAGAAGCTGGTAGGGCATGACATCATCACTGCCAGCGGCACTACTTTGCTGGGAGCGGACGACAAGTCCGGCGTAGCCGAGATCATGGATGCCGCTAATTTCCTCATAACCCATCCCGAAGTAAAGCACGGCACCATCCGCATCCTGTTTACTCCCGACGAGGAAGTAGGCAAGGGCACCGCCAAAGTGGACCTGCAAAAGCTCGGCGCCCAATTTGGTTACACACTCGACGGCGGCGAAGCCGGCGACCTGGAAGACGAGACCTTCAGCGCCGACGGAGTGCAGATCGTCATACATGGCGTCATCACCCATCCAGGCTATGCCAAAGGCAAGCTGGTGAACGCGCTGAAGATAGCCGCCGACCTGCTGGCTTCCCTGCCTCGTACAGAGCTTTCCCCGGAAACCACCGAAGGAAGGCAGGGCTTCATCCATCCCGTCCGCGTGGACGGCATCGCTGAAAAATGCACTATCGACTTTATCATCCGTGACTTTGTTACCGAAGGACTAAAGAAGAAAGAGGATTTCCTCCAGGGCCTGCTGGATATGGTGATGGAAAAACATCCGGGCGCTACCAGCGAGTTCAAGGTAACGGAGCAGTACCGCAATATGAAGGAAGTGCTTGACCAGCATCCGCAGGTAGTTCAATACGCCCGTGAAGCCATTGAAAGAGCCGGTCTCACCGTCCGCACCGAAAGCATCCGCGGCGGCACCGACGGCAGCAGGCTGTCCTTGATGGGACTTCCCTGTCCCAACCTTTTTGCCGGCATGCAGGCCATTCACTCCAAAAAGGAATTTATCTCCGTCCAGGACATGAACAAGGCCGTGGAAGCTATTGTTCACCTTTGCCGGATTTGGGAAGAGAAGGGTTAGGGAATAAGGGATCAGGTATTGGGAATTAGGAATTGGTAAATACAAACTCCCCAAATTCCTGCTTCCCAGTACCTAATTCCTCTGCCTATCACCTCTTCTCCCTATCTTAGAGCCTATCAAAACAATTGCTTATGTTTCTTCTTCAATCTGAACCGAGCGGTATCGTGGCCTTTCTTGCAAACTACTGGTGGCTGCTGCTGGTGCTGTTCATTATTTTCGGCGGGCTGTTTACCATTAACCAGGGCCATATCGGCGTCATTACAATGTTCGGTAAATACCAGCGTGTTGTAAGGCCGGGACTTAACATCAAGATCCCCATCCTGGAGCAGGTGTATAAGAAAGTGTCCATCCAGAACCGCTCCATTGAAATGGAGTTCCAGGCGGTAACCCAGGATCAGGCCAATGTATATTTTAAAAGCATGCTTCTTTACTCGGTTCAGAATGCCGATGAGGAAACCATCAAACGTGTAGCCTTTAAATTCGTCAGTGACCGCGACCTGATGCAGGCGCTGGTGCGTACCATCGAGGGTAACATCCGCTCCTATGTAGCAACAAAAAAGCAGGCAGAGGTGCTGGGCCTCCGGAAGGAGATCGTGGAGTATGTTAAGGTGGAGATAGACCATACACTGGAGGAATGGGGTTATCACCTGCAGGATCTCCAGATCAACGATATTACTTTCGACAAGGTCATTCTTGATTCCATGAGCAAGGTGGTGGCCTCCAACAACCTTAAGGCTGCCGCCGAGAACGAAGGCCAGGCGCTGCTTATCACCAAAACAAAAGGAGCAGAGGCTGAGGGTAATGCCATCAAGATTGCGGCTGAAGCCGAAAGGGAAGCCGCCCGCCTCCGCGGCCAGGGTGTTGCACTGTTCCGCCAGGAAGTTGCGCACGGTATGACCGAGGCCGCCGAGCAGATGAAGCAGGCGAACCTGGATACCAACGTAATCCTCTTCAGCATGTGGACAGAAGCTATTAAGAACTTCGCCGAGTTCGGCAGGGGCAACGTCATTTTCCTTGATGGCAGCCCGGATGGCATGGAAAAGACCATGAAGCAGATACAGGCGATGATGATGAAGCAGATAGGATCGGAGAAATAGAGGAGAAGGTAGAAGGTGGAGGGTAGAAGGTAAAAGGCGAGAGGTAATTTTCAATAATCAATGCTCAATTTTCAAGTACGTTCCACTTGCGGAATGCCTTGGAAATTGAGCATTTTGTTGTGTCAGATATTAACCGCAAAGGGCGCCAAGAACCGCAAAGTGCCGCAAAGAGGATTTCCTTTGCGGCACTTTGCGTAAGCTTTGCGGTCTTTGCGGTTAACAGCAATCTTTATTATATCCCGCTAAGGCAAATGATGAACGACAGGCATTGATAAGGCGGCATGTTGTCGTGCGGCAGGTTGTTGCCTGCAGCAGCCACTGCAGCCATGTTCATGGTGGTGTTGGGCGTTGTTGCATACGTATCATAATTCGATCCTTCGATTGGATTAGTGGTAACAGCAAGATAATTACCCTGCGGGGAAGTCTGGTTAGCCGATACATTACTTGCGCTGAGCAGGTGGTTATGAGCGGGCATCTGGCTGGGCAGCAGGGTTACTCTTTCAGAGCCGCTGCTTTCACCCAGGACTCGGAAGGTAAGGTTCGGGCCTTGTCCCTGGTGCATGGGAAGCCTTCCCCTAAGGTCGGGGAGGGCAAACGTGCCCTGGCCGTTGCCGCCGTACGTGTAGCCGATAACAGTAAACAGGGCATTATACTGCGTGGCGCTTAAAAGCTGGCCATCGCAAAAGGCCCATCCCTGCGGAGCAAAATTCCCTGCGAACATTCTGATTTCACCTGTGTAAGCTTGCATAAAAATTAGTTTAATTGTTGACGATATATATATTATTAAAATTAATAATATACATAGACTTGTTGGGGAATACTCTGCAAAGAATTGCAAGGGTGAATGGTCCATGGTGAATGGGGAATAAGTACTCGCCCGAGACCTGGCAAGCTTTTCTTGGCAGGCAGTTATTTCTTAATGCCCGATTTACAGGGTACGCTCAACCGTGAAGGATACTTGAGAATTGAACATTGAATATTGAAAATTTAAAAGTTAATATCTTTAGCCGCTCCCCCTTCCCAAACGGCTGCCTCCCACCTTTTACCCTCCGCCTTCCTCCCTTCTTTTAACACTTTCCTACAGCAATATTCCCCCGGGCCTCGCGTTATTCGTTTCGTTATACTACATTTACGCCATTAAAAGACAGAATTTCGTATGATAAACCTGCTGCAGTCACAAGTCGTTGATACAGCTTCACGGGTGGCACAATCGGATGTAAACCAGGACGGAAAGATCAGTTTAGGCGAACTGCTAACAATGGGGGGATGGCTGATGCTACCCCTGATGCTCCTCTTCCTTATTACCATTTACCTTTTCTTCGAGCGGCTGATTGCCATCCGCAAGGCCTCCGGCCTGGATAGCAATTTCATGAACATCATTCGCGATCATATCGTGAACGGAAACGTGAACGCGGCGCGCAGCTTCGCCAAGAACACCAACAATCCCGTTGCCCGCATCATCGACAAGGGCATCCAGCGCATAGGCAAGCCCATTGAAAATATCGAACGCAGCATGGAGAACGTGGGTAAGCTGGAGTTGTACAATATGGAAAAAAACCTTTCGGTGCTTTCGCTTATTGCAGGTATTGCCCCCATGTTCGGGTTCCTTGGAACCATCGTGGGCATGTTCCAGCTTTTCTATAACCTGGCTTCTACCGGCGAGTTTACCATCCAGTCGATGGCCAATGGTATTTATACAAAGATGATCACGTCGGCCGTAGGTCTTATCATCGGCCTGATCGCCTATATTGCGCACAACTACCTCAATTCGCTTGTGGAGCGAACAGCCAACCGCATGGAAGCGGCCAGTTCCGAATTTCTTGACATATTACAGGAACCAACCCGTTAACAGGAGGTATTATGGATATCAGAAGAAGGCTCAAAGCACACGGCGAAATTCATACAGGACCCCTGAACGATATTCTTTTCATCCTGCTGCTGTTCTTCCTTATCGCAGCCACCCTGGCCAACCCTAACCTAAAAAGGGTAAACAATCCCAAGGGCTCAAAAGATACCCGCGCCAAACAAAACATCATTGTCTCCATCGACCAGGCGAATAATTTTTACATCGGCCAGCAGCCCGTACCAAGCGAAATGCTTGATTCCCTGCTCAAGCTCCAGATCGAGAATGCACGCAAGTCGGTAGACACACCCTCGGTAATCATCAATGCCGACACCGCCACGTCTTACGGCGAGGTATTCCGCATCATCAACATAGCAGCCAAGTACAAGGCGAAGACAGCAGCGAACGTGAAGTAGGAGGCGTGAATCGTCAATCGTCAATCGTGAATGGTTCGCTTAGTCCGGCATTACATTATTGTCCGGCGAACAGCATTACAGGCAAAGGAGTGCAACTCAAGTTTCTTCTTTGCGCTCCTTTGCGTATTCTTCGCGTTCTTTGCGGTTATAACTTGGCAAGCACCTACACACGATAAACGACCTATTGACGATTCACGATTGACGATTCACGGCTTTCACCATCCTTTCCTTCCCCTGCATATCATTTCTCATTTCAATCAAAAAACCAGCGGCTTCGAACAAACTCCGCACTTCTTTTCCCAGTTCCTCATGTATCTCCATATAGATGCTGCCGCCGGGATGGAGACGGTGGCCTGCAAAATCAACAAGGGCTTTGTAGAATACCAGCGCGTCCTCGTCGGGAACGAAGAGAGCCATGTGG
>DASWNB010000037.1:0-2085 GCA_036399455.1 Flavisolibacter sp.
GTTTGAGGTTTGAAGTTTGAGGTTCGCCAGGTGCAGCATTCCCCTTTTTCTTTGCGGTTCCTCTGAGCCCTTATGCCTTGTAGTTTACCGTAGGGGCGCAGACGCGGAGACTTACTAAAGAAGAGATGGGCACACCAAACCTCAAACGTTAATTGTGTTTTTCCGGGTAAATGATTACTTTGGATGCCGATTTTAGTGGCTTAACGTAAATGCTGATGCTCAGTACCCTTATACATACAATCTTCCTGGCTGTCTTTGCCTATTGCCTTCTTTCGGTGCTATACCTTTTTATTCTATCCCTCTGGGGCAGGCTTTTTTACCGGAAGCCCGGCAATACCGTGTTTGAAGAGCAATCGGCCAAAACCATTGCCGTGCTGGTGCCCGCCTACCGCGAAGACGGCATCATCCTGTCCACCGCCCGCAACCTGCTTTCGCTCGACTATCCCGCACATCTTTACAGGATCTATATCATTGCCGACTCCTTTGAGCCTTCCACCATACAGGAGCTGAGAAAGCTGCCGCTTACCGCGCTGGAAGTATCGTTTGATAAAAGCACCAAGACCAAATCGCTCAACGAAGCTTTTAAAAGAATACGCGAACCTTACGACCTGGCGCTGATCTGCGATGCGGACAACATGCTGGCGAAGGATTTTTTAAAGAAGATCAATCATGCCTTTAGTGAAGGCGCAAGAGCGGTGCAGGGGAGAAGGGTGGCCAAGAACCTCGATACCTCTTTCGCCATTCTCGATGCCTGCAGTGAAGCCATCAACAACCATATTTTCCGGAAAGGAACAAACGCCATCGGGCTTTCATCGGCCGTTATCGGCTCGGGCATGGCCTTCGAATACGGCATGATACGCGACATACTCGGCGGCATCGATGCTGTTGGCGGGTTCGACAAGCCCCTCCAGCTTAAAGTGGTGGAGCAGGGCGTATCCATCCGCTACCTGGACCATGCGCTGGTGTTTGATGAAAAAGTGGATTCCTCGCAGGCTTTCGGGCAGCAGAGGAAAAGATGGGTGTCCAGCCAGTTCATCTACCTGAAAAGATTTTTTGTTCCCGCGCTGAAGCAACTGTTCCGCGGCAACCTGAGTTATTTCAACCTGGCCGTTGCCAACAACCTGGTGCTGCCAAGAGCTTTCATGCTGGTGCTGCCGGTGCTGCTGGCAGGATGGGCGCTGCTGGCGGGATGGACCCCCTGGGCGATCGCTTCCGGCGGATTGTGGGTAGCGTACCTGCTCACGCTGTTCATTGCCCTGCCCCCGCAGATGCTGAACAAAGACCTGCTTCAGGCCCTGATGAAACTGCCGAAAGCCATCTTTATGATGTTCGCGGCGCTGTTCCAGGTGCGGAAAGCCAACAAGACCTTCATTCATACCGTACATACAAAAACAGAAGTAAGCAACACCTTATTCAACGATCATGGCAGATAAAACAACCTACGAATACGACAGGATCGCCGACCGCAAGCGGGTCGATTTCATTGCCGACGTGCTGAAGCGGTCCCTTCCACCCGATGCCCGTGTGCTGGATGTGGGTTGCGGAAACGGCGTGATCAGCCGCCACCTGGGCCGCATGGGTTTCAACGTGCTGGGAATAGACGTGAGCGACAAGACCATAGAAAAGGCACGCTCCATTAACCCCATGCCCAACGTGCAGTTCATGCGCAAAAGCGCAGAAGAGCTGGTGGCCTCCGGCGAAAAGTACGAGGCTATCATCTGCAGCGAAGTGCTGGAGCATTTGGACAATCCCGGTTCCCTGCTGCGTGTGCTGTATCAAAGCCTTGCGGACAATGGCAAGCTGATAGTAACCGTTCCCAATGGCAACGGCCCCCGCGAGCTGCTGGTGACCCGCCCCGTGCTGCACCTGCGCAGCCGCAACAACTGGCTCTGGCGCGCCATCGTAAGAGTAAAGCGTATGCTGGGCTACCAGGGCACCACGGTGCAATCCGCCGCCGACAACCTGGACCATGTGCAGTTCTTTTCGCGTAAGGACCTCCAGAAGCTGTCGGAGCAGAACGGCTTCCGCATCACCCGCTATGGCAAGGCCAATTTCGTGGAAGATGTGTTTCCCTTTTCGTTCTTT
>DASWNB010000038.1:0-4660 GCA_036399455.1 Flavisolibacter sp.
CACGGCGCCATCGAGGAGGCGGAGCAGGAGATCATTGAAAGGGTGTTCCACCTCGGCGACCGCAACATCACCTCGCTCATGACCCACCGCAGCGACATCGTATGGTTCGATGTGAACGACAACGAGGAAAAGATCCGTGAAAAGATCATAGCCGAGCCCCATTCGGTTTACCCCATCTGCGACAGCGAAATCGATAATATCAAAGGCGTGGTTTCCATCAAGGACATTTACGTGGCGGACGACCTCACCCTTTTCAAGGACCTGATGAAGACCGCCCTCTTTGTGCCGGAGAACAACACGGCCTACCAGGTGATGGAAAAATTCAAGGAATCGCAGATCCATTCCTGCTTTATCGTTGACGAATACGGCAGCGTGCTGGGCATGATCACCCTGAACGACATCATGGAAGCCATCATCGGCGAAATGCCGCAATCGGATATAGACGACGACTATGAAATGGTGCGCCGCGACGACGGCTCCTACCTTGTAGATGCCCAGATCCCCTTCTTCGACTTCCTCAGCCGCTTCGACAAAACCGAGTGGGCCAACGAGGAAGAGCACGGGTTCGACACCCTCGCGGGCTGCATCCTCCACGAGCTCGAACGCATTCCCCAAACCGGCGACAAGCTTCCCTGGCGCGGCTTCACCTTCGAAATCATCGACATGGACGGCCATCGGATAGACAAGGTGCTTGTAACTCCGGGCCAGGAGATTTTGGATGGAATGGAGGAGTAGGGAGAAGCTGTTGGCTAATAGCTCTTGGCTGTTAGCCGTGCACGGTTAACGATGAAGATTCTGCACCAAACAATATTAATAAACAGTGTGCCTGTAGGGGGAACGTAAACAAGCCATCAGCTAACGGTTATCAGCCAGCAGCTCTCTTAAAAATTGAACGACGCCTTCGTATTTGGAAAATCCAGCTTGTAGCTTTTCCTGCTGCCGTTTACAGTAATATGCATGATATTGATCTGCTCCTGCTTGTAGTCGTGGAGAAGGCTGTTGTTTACATCGAGCTTTTTGAGCGTGGGTAAGTTGGGTGATTCGAAATAGCAGTAGATGGATTCCTTTTCCTTTTCAAAACCTATAAAATTGAGCTTGGCCGACTTGCCGTCGGCGGTAAAGGAAAGATGGCGGGTAATGTATTCCTTCAGCATCTGGCTGTTGCGGGTTTCCTGGGAAGCATTGCTGAGATCGACGGCGGTTTTGAAATTCTGCTTCAGCACGTCTTCCATATCATCCACGAATATCTTGCAACTGATTTCCAGGGCTTTATCCTTGCCGTTGTGCTCTACTTCCACTACGCTTACGTAAAAAGGATGGGCATCGGGGGCTGGCGCGGCCGGACGGCCGAAGCTCAGGAGGGAAAGAAGGAACCATTTATACAGCATGAGGCCCATTGAGATAAGTTTTTTTACAGTTACAAATCTCTTGATTATTTTGAAGCATCCAATCTAGAAAAGGTTAAAAGGCAGGATCAATGGAAGAATTCAACTATTTCGAGCTTGGCTGGGAACACATCATCAGCACGGATGCCCTGGACCACCAGCTTTTCATACTGGTCCTGGCGGCGCTTTACACCGTGCGGGAGTGGAAGCAGGTACTGATACTGGTGACGGCCTTTACCATCGGCCACTCCGTCACGCTGGCCCTCAGCACGATGGATGTGATAACCGCAGACAGGGAATGGGTGGAATTTCTCATACCCTGTACCATTGTCATCACCGCCATTACCAACTTTCTTCACAAAAATTTTAACCCCAGGCGCATACAAATCAACTACTTCCTGGCGTTGTTCTTCGGCCTGGTCCACGGGCTGGGCTTTGCCAACACCATCCGCGATACCCTCGCGAGAGACCAGTCCATCACATGGCCCCTGCTCCAGTTCAACCTGGGGCTGGAAGCAGGACAGATCGTCCTGGTGGTCTGCATCCTTTTACTTGCTTATGTATTTATCTATTTGCTAAGGCTGAACCGCCGCTGGTGGATTTTCCTGCTGTCCGGCATCGGATTAGTCGTAGCTTTAAAAATCGCCATAGAACGCATTCAGGAATTATAAATTTAAACACAACACACATGAAGAAAGTTTTCTTGTTTTTTGCTTCAGCCGGCCTGTTGAATGCCGCTCTTGCACAAAACATTCAAAACAATCCCGGCTCAAATCATGCGAATAAGTTCGAACAGTTAGGCTCCATCCTGCCTACTGCTAATGAATACCGCACTGCCAGCGGCGCGCCGGGTCCCAAGTACTGGCAACAACGCTGCGATTACGACATCAAGGCCACCCTCGATGAAAAGAACCTGCGGCTTACCGGCAGCGAGACCGTTACCTACTACAACAACTCTCCCGACGTGCTGACCTATATTTGGCTTCAACTGGACGAGAACCAACACAGCTCCACCCGGAACGCCAATTACCAGACCAGCAACACCATGCCTCGCCAGACTTCGGTTCAAAACCTGGAAAACATAGAGAAGAACAGGACGGATAACGGCTACGGCATTAACATTACCAAGCTGACCGACGCTACCGGCAAGGCCCTCCGCTCCGTAACCAACAGGACCATGATGCGCGTTGACCTGCCCGCGCCCCTGAAGCCCGGACAGAAGTTCGTGTTCTACTGCGAGTGGAACTACAACATTCCCAACCGCATGACCACGGGCGGACGCGGCGGCTACGAGCTCTTCCCTGAAGACGGCAACCACCTGTTTACCATTGCGCAGTGGTATCCCCGCCTTTGCGTGTACAGCGATTACGGTGGATGGCAGAACCAGCAGTTCACCGGCCGCGGCGAGTTTACCCTCACCTTTGGCAACTTCAAGGTGCAGATGACCGTTCCCGCCGACCATGTGGTAGGCTCCACCGGTGAGTGCATGAACTACGCCCAGGTGCTCAGCCCCGCCCAGCAAGCCCGCTGGAGACAGGCCCAGACCTCCAAGGAACCCGTAGAGATCGTGACCCTGGCGGAAGCAAAGGCCAACGAAACCGATAAATCCACCGGCACCAAAACCTGGATCTATACCGCGCAGAATGTCCGCGACTTCGCCTGGACCTCTTCCCGCAAGTTTATCTGGGACGCCATGCCTACAACCGTGGAAGGCAAGAAGATCATGTGCATGAGCTTCTATCCCCGCGAAGCCTACGGCCTCTACCGCCCCTACTCCACCAAGGCCGTGGCCCACACCATCAAGACCTATTCAAAATTCACCATACCCTATCCCTATCCAGTAGCACAGAGCGTTGAAGCAAACAACGGCATGGAATACCCCATGATCTGCTTCAACTTCGGCCGTACCGAACCGGATGGCAGCTATTCAGAAAACACCAAGAACGGTATGCTGGGCGTGATCATCCACGAAGTGGGACACAACTTCTTTCCCATGATCATCAACAGCGACGAGCGCCAGTGGTCGTGGATGGACGAAGGCCTGAACACTTTCGTGGAATACCTGACCGAGGAACTGTGGGATAACAAATTCCCCTCCCGCCGCGGCGGGCCGGCCTGGACCATCACCGATTACATGAAGCTTCCCAAGGACCAACTTGAGCCCATCATGACCAACTCCGAGAACATCCATCCCAACGGCTTTGGCCCCAACGCCTACACCAAGCCTGCAACGGGCCTGAACATACTGCGTGAGACCATCATGGGCCGCGAGCTGTTCGACTATGCCTTTAAGGAATATGCCCGCCGCTGGGCTTTCAAGCATCCCCAGCCCGCCGACTTCTTCCGCACCATGGAAGATGCCAGCGCCGAAGACCTCGACTGGTTCTGGAGAGGATGGTTCTTCAGCACAGATGTTACCGATATTGCGCTGGACAGCGTGAGATATGCCCGCGCCGATTTCAATCCCCGCACCAGCGGCAACGTAGTGGTGTCCGACACCACGTTAATGGTTCCCCTGGCCAAGCCGCAGGTGAACACATTCGAGGACGTGTCCAAGATCAGGAACCGCCAGGACCCGAGCATCAAGTTCCAGACCGACGTGGATACTACCCTGCGTGATTTTTACTGGAGATACGGCCGCGGCCTGGAGCCTTACGATACTACCCGGCACGCCTTCACGGTACCGGCCAATGCCGAGCCCGTGGACCAGGCCAATCGTCAGAAATTCTCCAACAAGCATTTCTACGAGCTGCACCTGAGCAACAAGGGCGGACTGGTAATGCCGGTGATCATAGAGTGGACCTTCAAGGACGGCACCAAGGAAGTGGACCGCATTCCCGCACAGGTATGGCGTCACAACGAGAACAAGATCACCAAGTTCTTCATGAAGGACAAGGAAGTGGCGTCCATCAAAATAGACCCCCTGAGGGAAACTGCCGACATCAACGAAGGCAACAACAGCTGGGGTTCTACCGCCGCCGAGCCTTCCCGCTTCCAACTGTACAAGCAAAAGCAAGGCGGTCCCGCCCGTGGCTCCACCGGCGGCCCCAACCCGATGCAGAAAGCTGCTGAGAAGAAGGACTTTTGAGTTTGAGGTTTGAAGTTTAAGGTTTGAGGTTCGTTAGGCTCAATCCCTCCGCATATAATTGAAGACCCCGCAGGCTGAAGCTTGCGGGGTTTTAATTAGAGCTAACCGCCGGGCGGAACCGGTTGTCGGTGGTCCCTTATCGGTCATGCCGGCTCCGTAGGGCCGGTACACCTAACGAACCTCAAAC
>DASWNB010000039.1:0-4554 GCA_036399455.1 Flavisolibacter sp.
GTTGTATTTATATTTTTCGGCTTCGTAGCGGAACTGAAGGTAGGTGTTGATGCCTTCGTCCATCCAGGCGTGCTCTCTTTCGTTGGTGGCCAGCATGCCGTATAGCCAGTTGTGGCCCACCTCGTGGGTGATGACCGCATCCAGCATTTCCACCGTGGCGGTTGGACTGGTAATGAGGGTGATCATGGGGTATTCCATGCCGCCCGACATATCGTTCTTGGGACCTTCAACGGCCTGCACCGTAGGATAGGCATATTCGCCAAGCCAGTCGGAATAGGCACGGGCGCCGCTTTCGATGTAGTTGATGCTGTTTACCCAGTGTTTGTTGCCGTCGGGGTGATGATAGGAAAACACGTCCACCACCCTGCCGGAGGCCAGTTGCATGGTGTCGTAACGGATAACAAAATTCTTATTAGCGAACCAGGCGAAGTCGTGCACGTTCTCTGCTGTATACGTAAGCGTTTTGGTAGGCGATGCGGGTACTGCATAAGGCATTACATTCTTCGGCGAAGCGGCGGCCACATTCTTCGAGCCTATCTCTTTGTATTGCTTCAGCTCATCGGCATTTTGAAGGATGCCGGTAGCGCCAACGATGTAGTTGGAGGGAACGGTAATATTCACCTTGAACTTGCCAAATTCGCTGTAAAACTCGCCCTGGTCCAGGTAAGGCATGGGATGCCAGCCCTTGCGGTCATAAACGGCAGGCTTGGGGTACCACTGTGCTACCATGTACGATTGCCCGTCATGTCCTGAACGCGAGTTATAGGTAGGCAGCTTTACATAAAAAGGGGTGGAGATCTTTATCTTCTGTCCCGGAGCAAGAGCAGCAGGCAGCAGCACCTTAACCACATCAATGTATTCGGGATGGGCTTCGGTCCTGAGCTTCTGGCCGTTGGCTGAAAAATTCAGGCTGTCGATAAAGCCTTTATCCTTCATCTCCTTCCAGCGTTTTTTTCCTTCCTTGTCGCGGAGTATCTGCTTGGCGAAGGCGGTGTTTTCGTTTTTATACGCATTGGGCCAGAGGTGGAACCAGATAAAATCCAGCTTGTCCGGCGAGTGGTTGGTGTATTCCAGGTCCAGCGCTCCTTTAAGCGTATGGTCCTTGTCATTAAGGGCTACGTTGAGGGCATAGCTCACTTCCTGTTGCCAGTATCCTTCCTGGGCAAATCCCATAAGGCTGAACAAACAGGCAGCCAGCACGAGTGTTTTCTTCATCCTGCTAATATAGCGGAAGGAGGTTAAAAGAATTGTTAGGATTGGATAACCGATGACCGATGACCGATAGGAGAGATAACCGCCAGGACGCCAAGACGCAAGGAGTACGGAAGGGCTTCGGACACTTATCATTATCTCTTTGTTCCTGGCGTTTAATCCAATCGTTTATCGGTGGTCGCTTACCGGTCATCGGTCTCATTTCCCTTTTCCCAGGAAGATGATCCTCAGCGTATGCAGTAAAATCTTGAAATCAAGCAGCAGGGAAATGTTCTCTATGTAGACGAGGTCCAGTTTGCTGCGTTCGATCATGGCGGGGACGTTTTCGGCGTAGCCGTATTGCACCATGCCCCAGGAGGTGAGGCCGGGCTTTACTTTCAGCAGGTATTTGTAGTAGGGGAACTGTGCGACGATCTGGTCGATATAATAGCGGCGCTCGGGGCGGGGGCCGATGAGGCTCATCTCGCCTTTGAGGATGTTCCAGAACTGCGGCAGCTCGTCAAGCCGCCACTTGCGCATGATGCGGCCCCAGGGAGTGATGCGCGGGTCGTTGTCCGAGGAAAGGGCAGGGCCGTTGGCCTCGGCGTTCACGTACATGGAGCGGAATTTATACATGATAAAGGGCGTGCCCTTGTAGCCTACACGCTCCTGGCTGTAAAAGATGGGACCCTTTGAGCTGAGACGCACCTTGATGGCAATGTACAGCAGCAGCGGCGAGAGCAGGATGAGCGAAAAAAAAGCAATCACCATGTCCAGCACCCTCTTGATGTTCTGCTGCCACTCGGGCATAAGGCCTGTGTGAAGGTCGCTGAGGACGGCGCCCAGCACGTTGCTGGTGCGTACGGAACCCGAAAGGATGTCGAGGGTGTTTGCCTGTATCTTGATGGCTACATCCTTTTCGCTCAGGCGGGCGATTGCGGTTGCAAGGAGGGGCTGGTTCTTGTCGATGGCCAGTATCACCAGCGACAGGCGGTGTTCGTCTATGATCTTTTCCAGGTCGTCTATATGTCCCAGGCAGGGGAGGGCCCGCTGCGCGGTGTTCCTTTCGGGACTGAGCGATACGTAGCCGGTCACGTGGTAGCCTTCCACCTCCAGTTTTTTCTCCGCTTCGCGGAAGATGCGGAGCGCATTGTCGTAATCGCCCACGATGATGCCCCTGAAGCGGATGATCCTTTCGGTGATCTGCTTTTTTACCTGTCCCAGGATGAGCAGCCTGCCCGCAAAGCAAAGAACAAAATTCAGGGCGAACAGGGAGGCAAAGGCCGAGTAGTAGTAGCGGTAATCGTTCTCCACATCGTCGAGCAGGAAAAGGAAGAACAGCACCACGGAACCTATGACGGAGCAGATGAAGGTATTGGTGAATTCGTTGAGCCTTGATTTTTTGTAAATGGAATTATAGCTGCCGATAAGGGCGTAAAGCAGCAGCCATCCCAGCGGGATGATCAGTATGCCGGCCCAGAATTTCTCATCTACCGTATAAGGCTCACGCAGCAGGTATTTCCGCAGGAAATAAAACAGCCCCCATGCGACAGCCGTGGACAGGTAATCGCTCAGGGCATAAACAAGCGGCGGGATTCTTTTCGTGATTGCCATTAATGGCCTATGAGATTATGGTTGATTTTATGAAGTATCTGGTGTGCGATTTCCATGGCGCGGAACCCGTCGATCTCGTTTACAATAGGGTGGGTGTTGTTCTTTATGGCCGATACAAACTCTTCCAGCTCCCTTTTGATGGCGTTCACCTCGGGCACCTGCGGGCTGGCAATGGCAATGGTCCTTACGCCTGCGGGTGTTTCAATGTCGAACGAAAATACGTTCTGGTCCTGCGGCTCCCTGAGTTTTATTACCTCGGTTTTTTTTTCCAGGAAATCGATGCCGATGTAAGCGTCTTTCTGGAACAGGCGCATCTTGCGCATTTTTTTCATGGAGATGCGGCTGGAGGTAAGGTTAGCTACGCAGCCGTTGTTGAACTCTATCCGCACGTTGGCGATGTCGGGTGTGTCGGTCATTACTGCCACGCCGCTGGCGGAAATATTCCGCACATCACTTTTCACGATGCTCAGGATAGCGTCTATGTCGTGGATCATCAGGTCGAGGATGACGCTGACTTCAGTGCCGCGGGGATTGAACTGTGCCAGGCGGTGCACTTCAATGAACATGGGATTGAGCGGGAGGTCCTTGGCGGCAAGAAAGGCAGGGTTGAAACGCTCCACGTGGCCTACTTGGAATTTGATCTTCGATTCCTGCGCCAGCTTTACCAGCTCGCGTGCCTCGTCCATCGTATGCGCCATCGGCTTCTCCACGAACACGTGCTTCCCCTTCCGTATGGCTTTCTGGCAAAGGTTAAAATGAAACTGCGTGGGTGTCACCACGTCGATGGCATCCGCCGCGTCTATCAGCTCATCTTCATCCGTAAACCTTTTCAAACCATATTTGGCGGCCACATCTTCCGCCACCGCATCATCCGGGTCATAAAAGCCTGCCAGCGCCACTCCGGGAATTTCCTTCCAGTTGTTCAGGTGAAACTTGCCCAGGTGTCCTGTACCAAATACGCCAATTTTCAGCATGCGCAAAGATATGGAGAGAACGATGACCGACAACGGATGACCGATAACCGATGACCGATGACCGATGACCGATGACCGAGATTTACGCGAGGGCCTAAGGCGCGGGGAAGTAAAAGGAGAACATCGGTTGTCGGTGGTCGTTTATCGGTCATCCCTCCCGAACAAGCTGGCAAATGGCTGCCCTACTATCAGGCCTCCTGCCCCGAACCCCTCTCTGTCAAAGAAATCTGGACTGCGCCCACAGGCTGGCCGGCGAAGAGCTCAGCTACGTGGAACCCGATGTGCACCAGCCGGGCCAGGGCATCAGCATGATGGCCAGCTATTTTGACTGCGACGGACACAAGCAGGGCACGAAACAGATCGACTGGGCCATCAGGCAGCATATCTATTATGCGATATCATCCAGGGTGGAAGGTCCTTTCAGTCTCAACTCCACAGTCACTATCGACCCCCGCGATTTCAGCAAGGGCCTCCCCGTTCCGGGCGGCAACACACGTTCCGACAAGATCGTGGAGTTCCGCGATACTGCGGATGGGAAGATTAAGGTGAAGTTTGAAAGAGTGTAGCTGCTAGCTTCAAGCTGCAGCTTTGTATATGTTCAGCCTACGGGCTGCTGTTATCTAAATAAGATTTTAATACAACCGCCAGGACGCGATGGCGCGAGGAATGCAGGAGAACCACTTTGCCTCTTCGCTTATATCTTGCGTCCTGGCGCCTTGGCGGTTAAGCCCCGGTTGTCGCTAACCGGTTAACGGTGATCGGTCAATGGCTTTGA
>DASWNB010000040.1:0-4620 GCA_036399455.1 Flavisolibacter sp.
GGCGGGGTCGAGCTTGAGGTAGTTACGGAGCTTGGTGATGTAGACGTCGAGGTTGCGGCTGTTGAAGAAGGAGTCGCTGCCCCAGAGAATGTTGAGGATGTCGCGGCGTTCTACTATCTGGTCTTTATTGAGGTAGAGGAGCTTCAGAAGCTCGCTTTCGCGGTAGGAAAGTTTTTTTTGCTCGGCAGGATGGTTGAGGGTTTGGCGGCGCATGTTGAAGGAGTACTGGCCCAGGCTGATCTCATCCTCGGAAGGAACGGGTGCCTGGCGGATACGCAGCACGTTTTCTATACGGACGATCAGTTCCTCCATGCTGAAGGGCTTGCGTATGTAGTCGTTTCCGCCCAGGCGGAAGCCGTTTACCACATCCTGCGTGGCCGAACGGGCGCTGAGGAAGATGATGGGAACTTCGGTATTCTTTTCGCGGATTTCGTCCGCAATGGCAAAACCGTCCTTGTTGGGAAGCATAATGTCGAGCACACAAACATCGGGCTGGTAGCTGTCGAATCTTTCCACCGCTTCGCCGCCGTCGTGCACCATATCTACGTCAAAGCCTTTGCCCTGGAGGGTTTCGCAAACGATTTTGGCGAGAAATATCTCGTCTTCTACATAAAGAACTTTTGCCCTGCTCATGCGGACTGTTTTGGTAGTGTGATTACGAACTTACTTCCATCGCCTTCCATGGACTCCACCTGTATGGTGCCCTGGTGTTTTCCGATTACGTGCGACACGTAGCTCAGTCCAAGCCCGTAACCTTTGGCGTTGTGCAGGTTGCCGGTAGGCACGCGGAAGAATTTTTCAAAGATGCGGTCCTTATATTCGGTAGGGATGCCGATGCCGTTGTCGGAAAGGCTCAGTGTCACGCGGTTGGCCTCTCCTTTTAAAAATATCCCGATAGCAGGCTTGCCCTTGCTGTATTTCAGTGCATTGTCGAACAGGTTGAAGATGACGCTTACCAGGTGCAGGCGGTCGCCCTGGAGAGTGGTATCGCCTTCGGCAGAGACCGATACGTGTGCCTGGTGCTTCTCCAACTGCAGGCGCATGGATGCCGTCACTTCATCCACCAGGTCCTTCATGTTCAGCGGCTCGTATTTCAGGTCTATCTCTTTCTTTTCGAACATGGACAGCTTCAGCACCTTGTCCACCAGCAGCGACAGGCGCTGTAATTCATTGGCGGATATATCCAGGTATTCCTTTGTCTTTTCCTTGTCCATGCTTGCGTTGAAAGTGCGCAGCGCTTCAATGGCCACGCTAACGGTGGCGATGGGCGTCTTTAATTCGTGGGTGATGTTGCTGATAAAGTCGTTCTTGATAACGGCCAGCCTTTGCTGCCTTAAAAGGTTGCGGTAAAGCAACAGGAATGACAGAACGGTAACGCCGATCAGGAAGATGGAGAACAGCACGGCGGCGCTGATCCTCTTCAGCAGGAAGGGAAAGGTATTGCCAAGGTTAAGCTTATAGGTGATGGGATTGGCAAAGCCAAGCGTCACTTCGTTATAAGCCCTTTCTTCTTTTTCCTTGTCCATCCGCTGGATGGAGAAAGGAACGGGCAAATTCTGTTGCTTCAGCCTTGTTCCATAGGTAGCTTCTATTTCCGTCAGCCTTACAGAATCCTGGAGTGAATCAACGTCGTACAGGAATTGCATCAGGCGGCTTTCGCGGCGGGTGATCACTCTTTTATCGGCGGATTCTTTTCTTTCAAAGGCAACCACGGTACGGCCGGTAAGTGAGTCCTTCAGCTTCTCGTTCAGCGTGTTTGCCAGCGTCACCATTTTCTGGCGGGGCAGCATGTGCACCTTCAGGGGCTTGCGGGCCATCTGCTTTTCCATGGTTATGGTCAGTGGCGTGGAATCTATGATGAGCCTGTCGAGCTTGAGCTTGGAAGCCTGGAGGGAAAGAACGGTTTCGCGGAAGAGCATATTGGTACGCATTTCAAGGGTGCGCTCCTCCCGCTCATAGGTCTTCTGAAGCCAGTACACCTGGAAGCCCGCGATGATGAGGATGGTAACAACCATCAACAGCGGCATCCATTTTATATTCTTAAACCGTTGCATCACAGCAAAAATACCCTTTTCGGCTACCGCTCATAGCTGCTTTAACCATTATTAACGTAGGTTTCAACGTGCTTTAACGGTTTGTGAAATTTTATAATATACATTTGGGCAAAGCTTTTATGCCATGAAAAAATTGTTTTTTACTTTTTGTATTGCCGTATCCGGCATAGCCGGCGCCCAAATGAAGGAAGGCAAAGTGATTTATGAACGCACTATGCAGATGCCTGTGCGCATGCTCGTTACCAACGGTAGTGGCGACGCCCCGCTTCCCGAGCTTCCTCCCACACGTACCGACCAGTTCGAGCTGATGTTTGCCAACAACCAGTCCCTGTGGCAGTTCCTGCCCAATGCCAACGACGAAAATCCGGGCATGCAAATGAGCGGCGGTGGCGAAGGCCGCCTGGTTACCCGCGTTGGCGGCCTGAACGACATAGTGTACCACAACTTTACCACGCTTACCCGCACCGAGCAGCGCGAAGTAGCCGGCCGCAATTTTCTGGTTGAGGACAGCGTCCGCAAGCTGAACTGGAAACTCACCGATGAAACAAAGACCATCCTCAATTATACCGCCCGCAAGGCTACGGCCCAAAGGATCGGCACCCGCCCCCAGGTAACCATGGAGAATGGTGAGATGAAAAGGCGTGAAGTTCCCGATACCGCCAACATTGCCGCCTGGTTCACAACAGACATTCCCGTTCCCGCAGGCCCCGGCGCCGAGTACCAGGGACAGCTTCCCGGCCTTATCCTTGAGGTGGATGTAAACAACGGCCGCAACGTTATCAAAGCTATCGAGGTCAATGCAAAGGTCAATGCAAAGCAGATCAAGGAACCTAAAGACGGCAAGAAACTCACCGCCGCCGAATTCATTAAGGAACGCGACAGGCTGATGGAGGAGATGATGCAGAACATGCGGGGAAATATCAGGATCCAGCAATAGATGAGAGAAGCCCCTGGCCGATAGCTGTTGGCTTGCTTATGTAAAGCGATAAACAACGATAATAAAAAAGACCTCACTTGTTTGAACGAGTGAGGTCTTTCTTTTGTAGGGGACAACCGATCAGAGACCACCGATTACCGGCTCTTCGTTGCGCGTTGCGTATTCTTTGAGCAACGGCTAACAGCCATCAGCTACCAGCCAACAGCTCTCCGTAACTACTTTCCTTCCTCGGTTTCTCCCCTTTCATCATCCTCTCTTTCCTTTTCATATACAAGGAGATTTACTTTCCACTCGGGGAATTCAAACTGGAGGGAGACTTCTATTTTAAGTTTGGGAACGTTGACGGCGGAGGGGAGCATGCGAAGCACGCTGCTGGTGAACTTGCGGCTTTCCTCGGGAGATTCGTAGTCACCGGCAAGGCTGAAGGTATAGTCGCGGTTTACCTTAACGGTCATGCCTTTGAGCTGGTTGAACAGCCATTTGTATTTTTTGACGGCTGTTTCAAAATCTTCGGTGGTAAGCATTACCGCCTGGAAGCTGTAGATGGCTTTGGCGCCGGTGTAGCGGGTGATGATGCAGCTTTCCGAGCCGCTGAACCTCAGTTGTGAGTTGTATTCTACAGTCTGGGGGTTTTCGGCCTGAACGCTGCCTTTTAATGTTGCGAATTCTTTGGGATAGTCGTCGATTACCTGCTCAAGGTCGGTTTTAAGAGCATTGTTCTTGAGAGGCAGCTTAAGCTGGGCAGTGACAGATTGAGAAACGGACAGGAAGAGACTTGCAGCAAGGATGAGCTTGACTGGGGCAATTTTCATAGAAAAAGGGATTTAAGAATTTTTTTAACATTTCCTGGGCGACAAAATAGAAAAAAGCTTTCTTTTTTCAATATTAATCGTTAATTTTCTTCACCAATTTTCCACATAAAACCGTCCGAAATGAAAGACAGAAAGATTGTACACGCCCATCAGCAGGCGGCGATTTACAAAGAGTACTACAGGCCTTCTATGAATCCCTGGAAGTTTGTGAAGTGTATTTTAGGTGTGCTGGTCTTTGGCAACTCCACGGTTGCCCGCAGTTACATCCAACGGAAAGAAAAGTATTAGATAGCTAAAACCCCGCAGACGCGGGGTTTTTTGTTTTGATATTCCACGCAAAGGCGCAAAGAAAAAGAGGCGCAAAGATTATGGACGTGATCCACCTCAATCACCATTTAAACCATTCACCAAAAACTAACTGCATGAACACGGAAATCCTGGCTGTCATTCCTGTCCTTCCATCATCCGACATTGCAAGGGATGCCGACTGGTATCAAAGGAAAGCCGGGTTCCAGACCTATTTTGCCGATAACATGTATGCAATTCTTTTCCGGGACAACATCATCCTGCATTTGCAATGGCATGCCGGCACCGATGGAGATCCACTGCCCGGGGGCTCCGTCATCAGGATCCTGGTGAAGAACATAATGCCCCTTTTCGATGAATTTGTAAAAAGAGGAACTGTAGCCCGGGAAAAATTCAGGACAGGCACTCCCTGGAAAACAAATGAGTTCGGCTTTTACGACCTGAATAGCAATGCCGTTTTTATCGTGGAGGACGCAGGGGGAAGGTCGTGAATCGTCAATCGTGAATGGGT
>DASWNB010000041.1:0-6781 GCA_036399455.1 Flavisolibacter sp.
GAGCTCAGGTTCATAAGAACAGTTGATTTTGCAAACATGTGGTTAATACGAAAGAGATCGTAAATTGCTGAAGAAAGCATTGTCACGGATTTGTTTTTGTATGAGAGGGGTACGGCGGCGGGTGAGTGGTGAATGGTTGACGATAACCGGTTAACGATAACCGATGATTGCCAACTGACAACCGACAACCGTTGACCGATGGTTACCCAAAGAAACGCGGGAATGCACTAAGCTATCGGTGGCCGGGGGTCTCTTATCGGTCATCGGTTATCGCTTATCGGTTATCTCCTTCAAACTCTCCACCTTTGCATAAAATCAGAACTCTATGCGTACTGTAAAGAACATCCTGGAGAGCAAGCAAAGGCCTTTTAATACTATCGAGCCGGGGGCTATGGTGATTGATGCACTGAATATGCTGAATTCGGTTAACCTGAGTTACCTTATCGTTATGCAAGGCGATGAGTACAAGGGAATTTTTTCGGAGAGGGATTACAGCCGCAACGTAGTCCTGAAAGGCCGCTCCAGCAACTCCACCACCGTGGGAGAGGTCATGTCTACCGACCTGCCCGTAGTAAGCTTTACGGATAGCATAGAACATTGCATGAACCTCATCGACATGCACAGGACCCGCTATCTCCTCGCCTTTGATGACGATGAGCGCTTTGCCGGCGTGATCACCATCCACGACCTCCTCCGCCAGATCATCGCCAATCCCCAGTTCGACCCATCCATTGCCAACCGCCTGCTGGACCAGGACGAAGGAGGAAGAATTTATTAGGGGGCCGATAACCGATAAGAGACCACCGATAACCGATAGCCAATGCATTATCGCGCTTCTATGGTTAACCATCGGTCATCGGTCATCGGTCATCGATTATCGGTAATCGGTAATCGGTTATCGGTGGTCTCTTATCGGTTATCCTCTCTCCCTATCTTTGCCAAAAACAAACATGGACCAGCTGAACATTCCCGAAGGCTACCAGACCGTGATGCCTTACCTGATCATGGATAATGCCGCTGCCTTCTTTGATTTTACACAAAAGGTATTCGGAGCGCAGGAAAAGATGAGGGTGATGGATGGCGAAGGTGTGCGACACGCAGAGATCACCATAGGGGGCAGCACCATCATGTTTGCATCGGCTACAGATAAATGGTCCGTGCAAAACACCGGGCTTTACGTTCACGTAATAAATGCCGACGAAACCTACAGGACCGCCCTGCAAAACGGCGCCGAATCCATCATGCCTCCCGCCGACATGGAGTACGGCCGCAGCAGCGGAGTCCGCGATCCCTTCGGCAACGTCTGGTGGATCACCTCGGAACTAAAATAAGAAGAAAGCTGCGAGTTGCTAGCTGCGAGAGCGGGGCTCATTCACGATTGACGATTCACGATTCACGACCTGTTTTCCCTATGTGGACATTCCTCAATAATGATTTTGTGCTGGCAAGTGAAGCAAAGCTGCCGGTGACCGACCTGTCGGTACAGAGAGGATATGCCGTATTTGATTACCTGCGTGCATGGAACGAGCGGCTCCTGTTTGCCGACGAACACCTGGAAAGATTCTTTAATTCCGCGAAGCATATGCGGCTGGAGGTTCCTGCGGATGCGAAGAAGCTGAAAGAGATAATGTCTGAGCTGGCGCGGCGGAATTCCATAGGCAGCTCGGGCATACGCATCACCCTCACGGGCGGCGATTCGCCCGATGGTTATTCCATTACAAAACCGCAGTTGGTAGTAACACAAACTCCGCTTACTATGCCCGGCCCTGAGCAGCTCGCCAGGGGCATCAGCCTGGCCAGCTTTGAATACCAGCGGCAATTGCCTCATGTAAAGACGATAGATTACCTCCATGCCATCTGGTTGAAACCCTACCTTGAAGAGCAGGCCGCCGATGATGTGCTGTACCACAGCAATGGAATTATCAGCGAATGTCCACGGACCAATTTTTTCCTGGTGACGCAGGACGGAGTGCTGGCAACGCCCGGGCAAAACATATTGAAGGGTATCACCCGCGGCAACGTTCTGGCCCTGGCAGAAAAGATCTGCAGGGTAGAAATAAGGGACGTGCGGCTGGAGGAATTAGCACATGCCAGAGAAGCATTCGTTACAAGCACCACCCGCCAGATAATGCCCGTTTTCGGGGTAGACCGGTACAGGCTTCCTCATCAAAACCCTCTTACAACACAGCTCATCCGGAACCTGGAAACCCTTACCACCACTATGTTTGGACAGCTTGCGGAATGAGTGGAACAAAGTGTAAAATCCTTTCCACAGCAGCAGCTCTGCGCTAGCGGAAAAATAATGTTTATGGCACGACTGGCATGTTTTATGGATAATTAAACGTATAAACTTTTTATTATGAGATTTATTCCAACAAGGGTCCATGGTTATCTGGACTATATTATGGGAGCGCTGCTGATCGCAGCACCATGGTTGTTTGATTTTGCGGAAGGCGGAGCAGAGACCTGGGTACCGGTTGTGCTGGGTGCCGGCGCCATTGTTTATAGCCTGATGACAGACTATGAGCTGGGCGCTACCAACGCTATCTCCATGCGTACGCACCTGACACTGGATTTGATGTCCGGCATACTGCTGGCTGCATCGCCCTGGTTGTTTGGCTTTGCCGATTACATTTACACTCCGCACCTCGTATTAGGTATCGTCGAAATCGGCGCTGCGCTGATGACCAAGAGGGAGCCTGTTCGCGGAGCAGCCGGAAAACATACAAGTAGGACAGCTCACACTCATTAACATCAGGTGAGCATTCATTCAAAAACGCCCGGGAAATGCCGGGCTTTTTTTATGACTGGTGTTGAACGATAACCAATAACCGTTCTATTCATTCTGGTGTATCATTCCCCACCATTGCCACCTGCGTATCTAATCTCTTTCACTTAACTGCATGAAAAAACGACCGTGGTATCCGGTCGTTAAAACCCGCTATCAATACCGGTTATCGGTGGTCTCTTATCGGCTATCTTCCCTACTTCTTCGGTATCTTCAGCTTCCAGCCCGGTTGTATGAGGTCGGGGTCCTGGATCTTGTCCTTGTTGGCTTCGTAGATGTCACGCCAGGTGAGGTTGTACTTCCCGGCGATCTTGGAGAGGTTATCGCCGGATACTACTTCATACTCTTCCAGTGACTCTTCTACGGTTTCAAAAGAATTGATGTTCAGTACCAGGTCGCCAGCGCGGTAATTGGGATCGATGCGGCCATAGATTTCCCACAGTTCCTGCTTTACACGGGCCGAAGGTGCGGTACCGTCGATGTACATTACGGAGCCCTGCTGGCGCACCTGCATGTTGGTGACGCCCTTCAGCTCGGCTGCGTCGATAAGCTCCTGGTATTTATTACGGAGTGATCCTGTTTCAAGTGCCATGGTTATTTGTTTTTAATGACTAACTGGTTATCTACTCTTTGGGGACGAAGCGCATGGATTTCGGGCATAAGCTGCTGCAGCTTCTCGTTGTTATCGATGGTACCGCGCAGGGTGACAACGCCGCCGCTGACGCCGGCCTGCACGCCCTCATAACGCGACACTACCTGCTCCACTGCCGTACGTAGCGAGCTGTCATCCGCCACCTGTACCTGTGCAATGGTGATGTTGTTCACCACTTTTTTTACGCCATCCACATCTTTCACAGCTTTCTCCGCATTGGCGCGGCAGTTCTCGTCTGCGCACTGTCCGGTAAGGGTAACGGTTCCCTCCACCACTGTTGCGCTTACGCCTGCCAGGCTGGGGTCTGTCTGGGTTTTAGCTCCTATCGCGGAGCGGATGTCTGCGTCCTGGTTCTTGCCCTTGCACGAGCCCAGCATAAATCCAATGACCAGCATCCACGCCGTAAGGAATGTCCATTTCAAGTTCATCTGTTTCATTGTCTGTGTTTTATTGATTAGTATTCGAATAAATGGGAGAATAGCGTTCCTGCCACACCAGGGAAACGGCACTAGGAGCGCAGTGGGAAGATTTACTTCAAATCCCCTGGTAAGCCGCTTACGATCCTGATAGCCGTCACCAGTAGGCAGTACTGCAGCATTAAGTAATAATTATAGATGAGATGCCTTGCTGTTTAATAACCTCTAAACATCCTTCCAAACAATCCGCCGGTGCTTCTCATGCCGCGGCCGCCGCTCAGCATAGAGATGAGCGAGCCGATGCCGCCACCGGAACCATAACCTCCAAATCCTCCGCCAAAGCCACTGCCGAAGCCTCCACCAACCCCCCTGCGTCTTCCCATTCCCCGCGATACCATACCTGCGAGGATAAGCGGGCCTGCCACTGCCAGGAGTCCTTTAAGCATGCTGCTGCCGTTGATGCCCGCGCTTTTCATCTGTTCGCCCATGCCCAGCTTGTCGAGGAAGCCTGCCTGGCTTGCCTCTTCCGGAGTAGCGCCCGAGTCGGCAGCTTTTTTTACAAACTGGTTGAGCAGGGAAAATTGCTGCTGGCTGATGTTCAGCTCCCGTGCAATATTTTCAATGCTTTGTTTTTCTTCAGCCGAGTAGTCCTTGTCGGCTTCCGCGAATGCCAGCAAATCGGCCATAAGTGAGAAGCGGAGTTCGCTGTTCTTTAGAATATCGAGGCATTGGCGCAGCTCTTCGCCGTTCATCTCCGTAGCGGCTGTAAGCACGGCCTGCTTCTGCTCGTCCGCAAGTCCGGCCGAATCCGACAAAGCTTCCAGGTAAGCAAGTTCTTCTTCTGATGCTGCTCTGTCCGCTGTAGCGATCGAGGCTATGGCCCCGAGGTAAGCTCCCTTCTCCAAATCGCTGTAATCTTTTAATAACTTTTCCTCGCTCATAAATGGGTTTGCATTGCCGCTTCAATTATTATTCCACATCAGTTTGGGCGAACTGCCGTGAGTGCTTCATAAAGGGTGAAAAAAGTGACTTGAGGGTAAATCCCCAAAATTCTATTTTGGCATCGTAAAAACCCGTGCCCATGAAGAGCCGTTATGGCGCCGCGAGAGGAATTTGAAACTGGTCAAAAAGGTTTGTGTAAGAAGCTGGAATCCAGCAGGAAAGCACGGATTCACCAGTGAAAGGGATGCATGATTGCTACGAAAAAGTACGCATTTTAAGACAGGGTTTTTAACATGCATCGCGCGTTTCTTCGCTTGCGCCGATGTGAAAAAGTCTGCGTAGTACTACGGACAAAAAATCCGTAGTACCCACAATTTTTGAATATCTCTAAAGGTCTAATTTGCTTGCATGATAAAGCTCACCAAACAACAGGAAATAGGTCTCTGGGAGGCCTGGATCGAGTTCGACCACACCACGCCGCATTACTTTGGAATGTTGTATGTTGTGGGTGAAATCGAGACAGGCAAGGCCCACCACCCCTATACAATAAGGCGCGAGCAGAGCAGCACTTCCTGCGAGCTCGTTCTTCGTATCGAAGCATCTATTCTGCCCAGAGGTACCGCTCTCCAGGAGGTACACTACTCCGAACCGATCACCAGCATCGACCAGTATTCCTCTATTGCCGTTTATCTCGGCAACGAACTGATAGAAAAGATAGAAGATATCGAGGTGATGATCTAACCTCGCCCCCCTTAATCATACCTACCCCAGTCTACCCCTCCTGCGAATCTTCGCCCGAAAAACTGTGTACCATGGCAAATGGCGGGTTGACCATTATTACAGACCCCTTAGGCAACAAGATAAAGTTCCTGGACAACCTCTGCGCGATCGAACAGTTCATGCAGGAAGGTGAGGTGTATGACGACCTTTCTACCGTCATTACCAGGCCTGCTATCCTGATAGAGCTTAGCGACACCATTCCCCTTGAACTGTATTACTACCGCTCCATCGGCTGGAACCACACGCTGCTCATTGGAGTACGCAAGTCCGGCTCGGAATGGGAAGCCTTTCAATGCCAGCGCAATCCCGAATTTGCCGTTCTATCCGGTCTGCTAAAAAAAGGAAAGCAACTGATTTAGTTTCTGGTTTACAGTTTCCGGTTTCTGCTTCTTTAAGGCGCAGTCCCTCCGCCGGGAAAAGTTATGCAAGATTGCCAGGGCAAAAGCCTTTGCAACATACTACAGGGAAGAATGATTGTGTCTAAAGAACCAGAAACAAGAAACTGTAAACCAGAAACCCCTCAGTCCGGGACGTAAATATTATTCTTGATCGCATACACTACGATGCCGGCCATGTTTTTCACTTTTATCTTTTCCTGGATCTTGTCGCGGTAGCCTTCGATAGTGCGGACGCTGAGATTGAGCTTGTTGGCGATTTCCTTGTTGGACATTTGCTGGCAGATGCAGCGGATAACTTCTATCTCCTTGTCGGACAGCTCGGGGCGCAGGGTTTTGCGGTGGGGGTTGAAATTGCTTTTGGCAATGAGCTGGGCCAGCTTCACGGAAGTGGAGCCGCAGTAATAGGTCTGGTCGGCCGCCACGGTGCGGATGGCGTCTATGATCTCGTCTTTATGGGCATTCTTGAGAAGATAGCCTTTGGCGCCTGCTTCCAGCATATCCACGATGAGGTTTTCCTCATCGAACATGGAGAGGGCGATGATGCCTATGGAGGGAAATTCTTTTGTAAGCTGGCGTGTAGCTTCTATACCATCCAGCTTGGGCATTTTGATGTCAGTGATCACAACATCCGGGCGGAGTTGCCTGACCAGTTGAATGAGTTCTTCGCCGTTGGCGGCCTCCCCTATGAGCTCAAAAGCGGGCTGCTTGCGGATCATCACCTTAAATCCATCCCTGAATATTTCATGATCGTCCGCCAAAATGAGCCTGATAGGAGTAGATGGTCTAATCATATTGAACCGGTATT
>DASWNB010000042.1:0-9390 GCA_036399455.1 Flavisolibacter sp.
GGTCTTCTTGCGTTCTTCAGCTTCTTCCTTCTGGCCGTTCTTCATCAGGAGGCCTATCTCCTTTGAGGCAGCATTAATAACTGATTTCGTCTCGTCATATTGATGGGTAAGCTTTTTCCGGTCCTCATCCAGCAAAAGGATCTTATCCACCAGTTCCACCTCCTTAAAATTCTTTATTGCCAGTCTTTCCCTGACCAGCTCCGTGTTATTGCGCAAAGTAGCCAACTGCAGCATGCTTGTGTTTTTTGAGAAAAGCAAAGATAAGGGGAAGGGTAGAAGGTAGAAGGCTGATGGCTGTTAGCTGATAGCTGTTGGCTGGTCACGTGGGGATGGAGTTCATTGACGAAATGTTGAACAGGAGCCACTCGCAGCTCATAGCCCGGAACTGCGGCTATCAGCTAACAGCTAATAGCCAACAGCTTATCTTTGCGGGATGCTAAGAAACGACGACTTGCAGATACGGTGGTTTGCGCTGGAGCAGAAGCTGGTAGAAAGATTCGGGAAGAAGCCGGATATGGAGACGATCCTCTTTCTTATAGGCATACAGGAGTTGGGTGATATACGCAAGAAGTTCTCGAAAGAGCAGAAGCAGGACCTGATGCATGTGGGTGTGTGCACCGTGCTGGCGCCGAGCGGGTATTTCGAGCTGTCGGGGGTGGACGAGGATGGATGGCCGCACTTCAGGCAGTTGAAGCCCATGCCGGACATGCACGCCGTGCAGCAGGAAGCTTTTCTAAAAGACCATATCCTGCTTTACTTCCAGAACGAAGGCTTTGGGGGACCGGAACAGGAATGATCTCCCGGTTTACACTTAATATTTTGGCAGCGCGGGTTTCGGGCTAGCTGTATTCACTTGGCGCGATGCATTCCTGCCAGTACTCCACTATCTTCCTTATGGTATTCTCCAGTTTTAGTATCGAATTGGGCTTGACAAAGAAACCCTGGACGGACATGGAATAAGCGTCTATAACGGAGTTCTTGTTTGCTCCCGTTGTAAAGAACAGGTAAGGGATGCACTTCCTTTGTAATTGCTCATTGGTAAAGATCTTGCTCCTGAGCTCGAACCCGTTGATCTTGGGCATATTGATATCCGAGAGGATGAGGAAAGGCTGGATATCGCTTCTGTTCAGAAACTCAAGCGCCTCGTTGCCGTCCCGGTAAAAAACGATCTCGTTGGGATAATCCAGCTTCTTGAATATTTCCGTCAGTAATTCCTGGTCTTCCAGGTCGTCTTCTATAACGATTATAGGGCCTGTTTTATTCATAAAAGGTTATCCTTTTCAGTTACTGAAATTTTGGGGCAGAAGGAGTAGGTTTATTTATGAGGCCGGAAACGGCGCTTGCGCAGTTTTGTGAATGGAAGCGTCCTCTGCCTGTGAATATACCAAATTCTCCCAATATTTGTCTTCCAGCTTTCGGACAGGCAGGTAGCCGGTATCCTGCCCGCAAACCTCCTGCCGCCGGATTTTTTTTGAAATTCTGCTTCCTATCTTTATCAGCTCAATAACATATAGTAAGCTCAATGATAATAAAGACAATAAGACCGCTCATGCTGGCCTGCACACTGCTGCTGGCAACTTCGCTGTTTGCACAGCAGGATGTAAAGCTGAAAAAGAAAGACCGCCGCCGCGATATTGAAATGACCACTTCAGAAGGCGTCATCGTGCTGCGCCTGTCCGACTCCACGCCGCTCCACCGCGACAATTTCCTGCGCCTGGTGAAATCGCATTACTTCGACAGCGTGCTTTTTCACAGGGTGATTCAAAACTTCATGATACAGGCCGGTGATCCCAACAGCAAGCAGGCTCCTGCCGGACAGCCCCTGGGCAACGGCGGCCCCTCGTACAAGATACCCGCCGAGTTCAGGCCAGGCCTCTTCCATAAAAAAGGCGTTCTGGCGGCAGCCCGCGACAACAACCCCGAAAAAGCCAGCAGCGGCAGCCAGTTCTATATTGTGCAGGGCCGCGTATTCACCGAAGCAGGCCTCGATTCCGTGGAAACCATAAGGCTGAACAGGAAGCTTCCTCCCGCCCACCGCGAAGTGTATAAAACCCTTGGCGGCGTGCCCCACCTCGACCAGAACTACACTGTGTTCGGCGAAGTGGTTCGCGGCCTCGAAGTGGTGGACCGCATAGCCGCCGTACCCACCAGCAAGGCCGCCGACCGCGACCGCCCCGTGCAGGACGTCCGGATCACCAGGATGCGGTTGGTGAAGAGAAGGGGATAGGGGGAAGGTAGAAGGTAAAAGGCGGAGGGCAGAAGGAGAGAGGGAATGGGGAATTAGGAATTGGTCCGGTTATCGGCCATCGGTTATCGGTTATCGGCCATCGGTCATCGGTTATCGGTTATCGGTCATCGGTCATCGGTTATCGGTCATCGGTTATCTCTCGTCGGTTATCGGTCGTCGGTTATCCGTTTTCACTATATTGCAGCATAATTTTTTGATATGAACTTTCCTGAGAGCTTACGTTATACCAAGGAACACGAATGGGTCCGGATTGAAGGCGATGAAGCCGTTGTAGGCATCACCGATTTTGCCCAGGCAGAACTGGGTGATATCGTTTATGTGGAAATAGAGACAATGGGACAGGATCTCGATTCAGGAGCTATCTTCGGCACAGTGGAAGCCGTAAAAACAGTTTCAGACCTTTACCTGCCCCTGACAGGAGTTGTTACGGAGGTAAATCCCAAGCTTAATTCCAATCCCGAGCTGGTCAACAAGGACCCCTACGGCGACGGATGGATGATACGCATGAAGCTGGCCAACCCCGCCGATGTGGATACGCTGATGGACGCCGACGCTTACAAAAGCCTAGTGCAGTAGTCCAATCCAAAAACTATTCTTTTCCGTAAATTAAGCCGGTCTTTGGCGCAAAGGATTGAGCACCAAACAAACATACGACGAGCAGGAACTGGTAAGCCTTTTAAAGCAAAAGGACGAAAGCGGCTTCACTTACCTGTACGATCATTACGCCGGCGCATTGTACGGCGTGATCAGGCAGATAGTGACCGATGGCGAGCTGGCAAACGACGTGCTGCAGGAAACCTTCGTCAACATCTGGCGCAGGTCCGACACCTACGACCCCGGCAAGGGACGCCTCTTTACCTGGATGCTGAACATTGCCCGGAACGCAGCCATCGACAAAACCCGCTCCCGCTCTTACCAGCAGAACCTGAAGCAGCAGCCCCTTTCCGAAGGGGAGATGATGCAGGTGAGCGTACGCCCGGGCATAGATGATTTCGGGTTGAAAAAGGTGCTCATGAAGCTGAAGGACGAGCAGCGCATGCTTATCGACCTTTCGTATTACCAGGGCTTCACCCATGACCAGATAGCCCGGGCGCTGAGCATACCATTGGGAACGGTAAAGACCAGGATCAGGAGCGCATTGCACCAGTTAAAAGCATTATTGTCGCAGTGAACATAAAAGAGTACATATCAAGCGGTATCATTGAAAGCTACGTGCTGGGTATAGCATCGCAGGCCGAACGTGACGAGTTCGAGGCCATGTGTGCCCAATACCACGAGGTGGCTGCCGCCAGGGATGCCTTCGAGGCTTCGCTGGAAGCCCGCCTGCTTGATAGTGCTCCGCCGCCACCCGCCTTCCTGAGGGAAAAGGTGCAGACGGCCATTCAAAACATCAACACGGCCCCGGCCACCGAGATAAGCGAGGAGGAGGAAAGACCCCAACCCCGCATCGCCATGTGGAAATGGATGGCCGCCGCCAGCATCGTCCTGATGGCAGGCAGCCTGTTCTGGGCCTTTTCGCTCAACAGTAAATACCAAAAAGCGCAGGCAGATAACAGGAGCCTGCAGGCACAGGTGAACCAGTCTTCCGCCGAACTGGCCCAGCTAAGGTCCGAAGCCGAAATGCTCCACAAGCCGGGCATGAAGATGGCCGCCCTCCAGGGCACTGCCGCGGCTCCCGGCGCCTTTGCCACCATTTACTGGGACACGGCCAGCCCCAGCCGCGATGTGTACCTGATGATCAACAACCTGCCCCAGCCCGCCCCGGGCAAGCAGTACCAGCTCTGGGCCCTTATTGATGGCCAGCCCCATGACCTCGGCGTATGCGATTTCGAAATTAAAAAGCGCCTGCTGGTGCAGATGAAAGGCGTCCACAATGCCCAGGCCTTCGCCATTACCCTGGAGCCCACCGGGGGCAGCCCCGGGCCTACCCTGGAAGCGATGTATGCGCATGGGGAGCTGTGAGTCGTTAGCTGCAAGTTTGTTTACGTACAGCCTATTTACATTAGTTTATTTGAAGGAGATGCCGTTTAGGAAGCTGATGGCTTTTAGCTGTTGGCTGATGGCTTGTGCACGTTCAGCCTATGGGCTGAGGGTTCTTTAAGAGAGATTTTATTTCACCGCCAGGGCGCTAAGACGCCAGGAAGGCTTGAGGAGAGAAGGTTAAGGGGAGGCGGCTCTTTCTCACAGATCGAAGCTAAATACCCGCAGCTTCTCTCAGGCTATCAGCCAACAGCCTTTCCTTCCGTAATTTCGATATAAACGAAGCTGATGAATAGCAAACTGTTGTTCCGTTCCCTGGCAATTACCTGGCTTATAATCATATCAATACTTTTCTTTCTGCCGGGGTCTGCGTTCCAGACGGATCATTGGATGGGGAGGATATGGCTGGACAAATGGGTGCACCTGGGGTTTTTTGCGGTGCTGGTATGGCTGTGGGCCAGGGGACTGAGGATCAGTGGCGGGAAGAGCATGACAGGATTGGCAATTGCTGCCGTTTTGTACGGGCTGATGGTAGAAGTGATTCAACACCAGTTTGTTGTAAACCGTTCTTTTGATCTGTTTGATTTGGTGGCCGATGCGGCCGGAATTGGGGTTGGAGCAGTCATGACAAGGATGAGGGGCTTCAGGGGCCGGGAAAGCAGGATGCAGTGAGTTGGTGGGACCTATATAAAAAAATAAACCCCTGTAGAAACAGGGGTCGCAACCAAAACTAACTGCTTATGAGAAAATTGACTGCTTTATGTGAGAAGAACTATTTTATTTAACGCAAATATGCTGCCAATTGTTTCGGGCCTTTTGTTAAGCCTTTCTAAAGAACCTGGTAACCCGTTTTTTTCAATCAGCTACATCAATATTAGAAAAAATGATGCCAGTTGTAAAATTATGGCGCTTAAAACTTTAATCTTCTGCCTCTAACATTTTATTAAACTTTTCCTGACTTTATCCTGACATTCACTAAGTATTCCTACTTACTGCGTCTGCGCATTTAGGTTATACTGCTCCTGTTTTGTTTAATTTACGTATGGCACAACGGGAAAATTAATCCACAAGCCAGGCTTAATTCTGCTTCGCCATCTTCTCTGCATTTTCCGCAAACTGCAGGGCATCTATCAACTCCTGTATGCCGCCGTTCAGCACGTCCTGCAGGTTGTAAAGCGTCATGCCTATGCGGTGATCGGTTACCCTGCCCTGCGGGAAGTTGTAGGTGCGGATCTTGGCGCTGCGGTCGCCGGTGCTTACCAGGCTTTTCCTGTGGCGTGCAATCTCTTCTTCCTGCTTTCTCACCTGTTCTTCGTACAGCCTTGTCCTCATCATCTGCATGGCTTTTTCGCGGTTGGCAAGCTGTGTTCTTTCCGTCTGGCAAACCACTACGGTGCCTGTGGGAATATGCGTAAGCAGCACTTTCGTTTCCACCTTGTTCACGTTCTGTCCGCCTGCGCCGCCGCTTCGTGCGGTTTCCATCTTCACATCACTTTCCTTCAGCTCAAAATCCACCTCATCGGCTTCGGGCATCACGGCCACGGTGGCTGCGCTGGTATGTACTCTTCCGCTGCCTTCGGTGTCGGGTACACGCTGTACGCGGTGCACGCCGCTTTCAAATTTGAGTGTGCCGTATACATCATCACCCACCACTTCCAACTGCACTTCCTTGTACCCGCCAACGGTGCCTTCGTTCTCGCTCAGTATGGCGGTTTTCCAGCCTTTCTGCTCGCAATAGCGCAGGTACATACGCAGGAGGTCGCCGGCGAAAAGGCTGGCCTCGTCGCCGCCGGTTCCGGCACGTATCTCCAGGATGGCATTCTTCTCGTCCTGCGGATCTTTGGGGATAAGCATCTGGCGGATGCTGCTCTCGAGCTTTTCCTTTTTTTCCTCGGTGTCGGGAAGCTCCGTCTTGGCCAGGTCGCGCATTTCCTCGTCGTTGCCGTTGAGGGCTTCGCGGTAGAACTCTACATCGTCCAGGAGTTTCCTGTACTCGCCGTAGGCAGCCACGATCTTTTCGAGGCTGCGGTACTCTTTGCTGAGGGCGCCAAATTTTCTATTGTCGCCAATGATCTCCGGGTTGGTGAGTGCTACGCCTAATTCATCAAAGCGGGCTTTTATGGCTTCCAGTTTGTCTAACATGTTTAAAATAGGGTGGCAAAATTAAACATTGGGGAAGGAATAAGAACGTTATTAAGGATTATTTTAGAAGTGTTATGAATTACAGGAAGTTAACAGCAGGCAGGATATTCGACGGAAGCCGCTTTTGGGAAGAAGCGGCGCTGGTATTGAACGCACAGGGCGAATCGCAGGGCATCATCCCCCTGGCCGAAGCAGGAGAAAGCGTGGAGCGGTACGAAGGCATCCTCTGCCCCGGGCTCATTAACTGCCACTGCCACGTGGAGCTCAGCTATCTCAAAGGGTTCATTCCTCCCAAAACGGGCCTTATCGGTTTTCTCACCTCCATAGTAAAGAACAGGGCCGGCTTTACCGGCGAAAAAGAGCCTGCTATCGTAGCGGCAGACAATGAAATGTACGAAAGCGGCATCGACGGCGTGGGCGATATCTGCAACACCACCGATGCGCTGGGCATGAAGCAAAAGAGCCGCATGCGCTGGCACAGCCTGGTGGAGATAATCAATTTTTACGACGTGAACATGGAGCGGCAGGTAGGCTGGCCGCAAACCATCGTGCACGATCACGAAGCCGCCGGACTTTCCGCTGCCCTCGTTCCCCATGCCCCGTACAGCGTCAGCGGCCGCACCATGGATGTGATCAACGAACGCACAGAAGGCCGCGTCATCTCCATGCATAACCAGGAAACAGCTCCCGAAGATGAATTGTTTAAAAGCGGGGCAGGTGGCTTCATCGGTTTTTATAAAGAATTCGGCAATGCAGGCTCGCCCTTCCCGGTGAGCGGCAAAAGCAGCCTGCAAACCTGGCTGCCCCATTTCACCAACGGGCAGACCATACTTGTGGTGCACAACACCTACATCGGCGAGGAAGATATCGTATTTGCAAAAGAGCACGCCTCCAGGCACGGCCTCAATATAGTTTACTGTCTCTGTCCCAACGCCAACCTGTACATAGAAGACAACCTGCCCCCGGTCGATCTGTTTCTCAAACACAACTGCACCGTAGTTTTAGGCACCGACAGCTACAGCAGCAACTGGCAGCTAAGCATCGCCGCAGAAATGAAAGCCCTGCTCAGCCGCTTCCCTCAGCTCTCCCCCGAAACCATTCTCCGCTGGGCCACCCTCAACGGCGCTCAAGCCCTCCGCTGGCCGGACCTTGGCAGCTTTGATGCAGGAAAAAAATCCGGGGTTGTGCTGTTGAGCGGGGAAGATATTTCAGTAGTGAGGCGGTTGTCGTGAATCGTGAATCGTCAATCGTGAATAGGTCGTTTGGGGAGGAAGATGCTTTTCTTTGTGGCTGTCTTTAGTTCTAATTTACAATATTCAATGTTCAATTTACAAATGCGTTGCCGAATGGGACGCCCCTTGAGAATTGATCGTTGAGCATTGAATATTGAGTATTGAAAAGAACTGCCTGCTAAAGAAGTCCACGCCCACAACAAACGACCTATTCACGATTGACGATTGACGATTCACGTCCTCAGCTCATAATTTCCCTAAGCACCGGCAGCGTTTTCATCGTACCAAAATCAGGAATGTGAAACCGGTAATAATCTTCAAGTGCCTGTGTGATGTAGCGGCGGGTTTCCTGGTTGAGGGAGAGGTCTTCAAGTTCCTCCGGCTGCATGGTTTTCAGGATGTGCGATACGGCGGCGGCTTCTTTTCCTTCGAGGAAGTATTGGTGGGAGGGCTGCCCTTCGGTGAAGCTGCCTTCCTGCAGGTCGAGGTACTTGTTGGTTTCGGAGTATTCGTCGTTGATGCGGAAGCCAAAGAATACGGCCAGGTGCAGGGCAAAGAAGAGCGGAAAATTGGCGGTGGTTTTTTCGCTGGCTTCATCGAGGTGGAACAGGGCGTCTTCGGCAAAATAGAACAGCTCCGGGTTGGCTTCGGGCTGCTTCAGGCATTTGCCCAGCAGCTCGATCATGAAAAGAGCCACGGCATTTTTTTTCACATCCGATAACAAATGCTGGTACAGCCTTCCCCACCGGAACTCCCTCAGCCTTTGAAGGTTCTTGAATTCGTTGTGATAAGCTACCAGTTCCAGCAAAGCTCCCGGCTGAAACAGGTTGGCCTTTGCCGTTCCCTTTTTCGGCACCGTTCTCACGCCATTCACCAGGTACGACTGCACCCCAAACAGCTCCGTGAACATTGTAGCAACAATGCTCGTCTCACCATATTTCACTGTCCGGAGGACGATGCCTCTTGTTTTGTGGAGCATGTTTTACTATAAGTCTTTTGCTAAGAGCCGCAAGTTACGAATTGAAAGCTGCGAGCTTCAAGCTGCGAGCTGCAAGCCTGGGAGATAGCTGCGAGTTATTAGCTGTGAGCTGTGAGCAGGCCGCTTACCTTCTTTGTCTTCCTTGCGTCTTGGCGTCCTGGCGGTGAATCCCTCGAATCATTTTATAACAACAGATGACCAATAGAGCGGACGTGCACAAAACTCGCAGCTCGCAGCTAACAACTCGCAGCTTCTCAATGAACATCATCTAACCAAAACAATCTTCCCAACTTCCTTCTCCCGCTTCTGCTCATCCACTACAATCACCAGGTAAACTCCCGAAGCGGCGCGGTTGCCTTTGAGGTCGCGGCCGTTCCAGACGGCCTGGCCGCCGAGGGTACGGCCCTGGTAAACCAGGCGGCCGTTCAGTTCCGCTATCTTGAAGATGCTGTTGGCGGGCAGTCCTCTTACGGCAATCTGGCCTTCATAACCGGGAGGAACGGGGTTGGGAAATACAAGCACCTTCCCTTTCTCTTCTTCCGCTTCGGTGGCCGTTCCCCTGAAAGAGATGATGCCTTTGCCCGTAGCGAAGAACACTTCGCCGGTGCGGCCGTTTATGGCAATGCTTTTTACATCGTTGCTCAGCAGGGGGCTGTTGTCTTCTGTAAAATGTGCCAGCACCACGTCGCCGGCGGGGTTGATGAGCCAGGCGCCGCCCGAGGTGGCCACCCACTTGCGGTCTGCGCCGTCAACGGCTATGCTGCGCACCTGCTCGCCTTTGAACAGGTAGTTGGCAAAATTTCCTTCCT
>DASWNB010000043.1:0-9446 GCA_036399455.1 Flavisolibacter sp.
CGAGGCGGGTGGTGATGATCTTGGATAGCGGCTGGGGCACAAGGCCGCTCTGGCGGAAGGGCACGGAGCTGTATTGGATGTTCCGGACGATGTAGTTGTAGATCAGCCTTGCTTTTTCCAGGTCATTCAGTCCTTTTTTACCGGCGAATATTTCCTGGTAGGCATTGTTCAACTCAAAATCATCGCCATGGTCCTGGTAGGCAACGCTGCTGTACCATTCGGCCACTTCGGACCAGGTGTTGAGGGTAGATACGTGCAGCACGGCGCTCAGGTCGGCGAGGCCGGGCATCAGGGGCTCGTCTTCCAGGGGCTTGATGTCCTTCATTTCCCAGGTGTACATTTTAAAGCCCTGTACTTCTTTTACCACGGGGTTAAGTGTTCCCGACCCGCCGGTAATCTTTGTATTGAACTTGAAATTCTTTGGGGCGATGATGCAGTAGCGGGCAATGCCGGTGGGCTGGAAAGCTTCGAACATGAACTTGTCCCAGAATTCCCTGCCCATGCGTCCGCTGCTGTAGTTCTGGAGGCGGTATCTTACGTAGATGGCGTCGCCGGGCTCCAGGTTGGTGAACACAACGTCGGCGTCGTTCCTTTCGGCGGGCACCTTGCTGCCGTTGGGCTTTATCACTTCGGCCTTTTCCACCATCAGGGACTGGGTCCAGTTCTGGGGAAGGGTGATCTCTTTCCAGTTGTCGATGGCTTTCTGGTTATAGAGCTTCACGGCATAAGTAACGTACTCCTCGGAAGCGCCTTCGCCGTAGATGATCACGCTCTTTTCGTCTATCAGGTAAATGAAGTTGTGTTCCTCATCCTTTGCGGGGGCTTTCTTCACCAGGTCATAGATGTCGGTCTGGGGCAGCAGCTTGTAAGTATCGGGCTTCTGCTCCAGCATGGCCAGCTTCTTATAAGCATCGTAGTTGGTCCTGTTGTAGTAGATGGCTTTTTTGTAGCTGTTGATGGCGGCAGGCTTGTTGTTCATCTGTTCGTAGATGGCAGCCAGGTCGCTCCAGTAGCCGCTTTCATAGGGAGCCAGCTTTAGCGAGGCTTCCGCATATTCAAGGGCCTTTGCATAGTTCTTCTTGGCGAAGTAGAAATTCGCTATCTCGGAGCTGAACTTGGGGTCGTAGCCCTGCTCAGTGTTCATCTTGTTCAGCAGGTCCAGTTGCTTGTCGGCCAGTCCCTGTTCGCTGTATTCATCCAGCAGTGCCCTTACGATGTTGATATGGAAAGAGGAGTCCAGGTATTTTTCATATACCTCCAGGGCGCCTTTGGCGTCTTTCAATGCTTCCTTCTTTATACGGAACATCATCTGGAGGAAGCCCTGGTGCCCGGGGTAGTCGTAGAAATTCTGTTCCGCGGTCTTGAGCAGCTCTTCGTATTTGCCCATGTTGGCCAGCAGCTTTGTGTTCATTTCCGCGGAGTATGCCGTTTTACCAAAGCCGGCAACGATCTCTTCCAGCCTGGCGGCTGCATCTTCATACTTTTCTTCTTCCATCTGCTGCTGGAGGTCCAACTGAAGGGTGAGCAGGCATTTAGGATCTTTCTCCTTTATGCGTTCGATCTCCTGGAGCATCAGGGGGCGGTTGCCGGCCTTCATCAGGCATTGTATCAGCTCAAAGCGGATAAGCGAGTTATCGGGGGCGAGGGCCAGCGCCTTTTCCAGCACCTGGCGGGCCTCGTTGGTCTTTTCGTTGCGCAGGTACACCTGGCTGAGCAGAAGGTAGTTGATCAGGGCATTCGGCTTTGCCGCAACCTTCTTTTCAAAGAAATCTTCTGCAAAATGCTTCAGGGAAACGGCAGGAGCCGCAGACGTGCTTTTTTTATAGGGCTGCGCTTCGGAAGTGGTTTTCAGGTCCTTAATGGGATGGAAGTTCTCGTCGGTGAGGCGCACGATAAAATTGGAGAAGCTGTTGTCGTCGGAGCCCAACTGAACCAGTACGCGGTTGTAGCCCTGGTTGAGGGTGCAGTAGTTCTTATAGCAATCCAGCTCGGTCACTCTTCCTTTTGATTCGGAGATCACCAGGGCATCGTTCACCCATACCTTCAGCGAGCCGCTTCCGCCAACGTTCACCAGCGCCTTTACATCGCCGGGGGAATACACGAAGGTTTGGGCATACACCACGGCGGTGTTCTCGCGGATGTGAGAGCCGGGGAAGATCCAGCCTTCGTTATTCATGCGGGGAGGCGTGAACCATCCCACTTCTATATTGTTCAGTCCTGTGAATTTGGAATTGGCGCCGGGTGATTCCAGCGGTCCGTGCTTGGTGTGGAAACCCGTTCCGGAGATGTTCTCGAAAGGTCCTGCCAACTGCCAGTTGAACAGGGCGCCCATCCTGCCCCACTCTTCCCTTGCCTTTGCGGGCTCGTTGGAGAAGACATGGTGCATGGCCTTTACATAATGAGCTGCGGACCGGATGGAGCCGTTGTACGAAGGGTCGTTTATCAGCTTCAGGAGCAGGTCCATCTGGTGCTTTTTCTTCTTGGTGTATTCACCGGCCACGCTGCCTTTAAACCACAGCGCAAAGAGGTAGGCGTTCTTGTCTGCGCCCATTTTATCGAGCAGGTTGAAAAAACCGGGGATTTCGCGTTCCCTGGCCTCGAAGGTTTGCAGGAAAGCTTCTGTAAGAATGGCATCGAGGGCGGCGGCGGGGTCCTGCTTTGCTTTTTGCAGGTACTGGAGGGCCGCTTTGCGGTCGTTCCTGTTCAGCGCCTCCCAGGCTTTGTCGAGGTCATTGGCAAATGCCAGGGTGGAGGATAGGAGGATTAATAGCGATAGGATAGCTCTAAGCATTAGTTGTGGTTTGCGGTAAATATAATAGGGAATGGCGAATGGTCAAGGGTGAATTCGGGGGAAGACGCCTTTTATTAGGTAGTCGCTGGTGTGTTTACTTCGAAGGCTCCGTTGTGTAGTCCTGCGGGAGGGAAAATGTTCAATATTCAACGCTCAATGTTCAATTTTCAAGTATTCCGCTGAATTGGAAACCACTTGAGAATTGAACATTGGGCATTGAATATTGAGAATTTAAAGGCTTCAAAGACTACCCCCACCTACAACATGCTGAGTGCTCCCTCTACTTCCAGCTCCTTTGAAAGGTGCTTTTCAATGGCAGTATCGTACAGTTCCTTCCAGTATCCTACAGTACTCCAGTCTTCTCCGTCAATCCTTATATCGCCGGAAGTGGCTTTACCCAGTCGGGTAAAGGAAATGCCGGCGCCCTGCAGATGGGCCTCGAAGACGGATCTCTGTTCTTCCGCCACCGAAACCACTACCCTGCTCTGGCCTTCGCCAAACAGGAAGGCGTCCTTGCGGATGCCGGGCTGTTCCGTGCTGATGTCGAAGCCAAGGCCGCGGGGGAAGCCGCTTTCCAGCAGGGTAATGAACACACCGCCTTCGCTGATGTCGTGTACGCTGCGTACCAGCCCTTCGGAGATCAGGGTCTTGATGGATTGCTGGAGGCTGTATTCTTCTTCCAGTTCGAAGTGGGGAGCGGGGGAAAGCTCCACGCCCCTGATCTTGTGCAGGTATTCGGAGCAGTTGATGTCGTTTCTTATGGTGCCCACGAGGTAAAGGATGTCGCCTTCGTTTTGCAGGGCAAGGGTCATTTTTTTGGAGGGATTCTCCACCAGTCCCACCATGCCGATGGTTGGCGTAGGGTAAACCGGGCCGTCGGGGCTTTGGTTGTAAAAGCTTACGTTACCGCCGGTAACGGGTGTCTCAAACCTGCGGCAGGCTTCTCCCATTCCTTTTACGGCGTGAACGAACTGGTAGTACACTTCGGGATCGTAGGGATTGCCGAAGTTGAGGCAGTTGGTGACGCCCAGGGGCTCGCCACCGCTGCACACGATGTTGCGGGCAGCTTCGGCAACGGCAATCATGGCGCCTTTGTAAGGATCGGCGTGAACATAGCGGCTGTTGCAGTCGACGGTCACGGCCAGGGCCTTGCCTGTTTCGCGGACGAGCACCACGGGAGCATCGGCAGGAGCGTTGGTGGAGGCGTTGTTGGTTCCCACCATGCTGTCGTACTGGTGGAAAATCCAGCGCTTGGAGGCGATGCTGGGCAGCCGGGTTATTTGTTCGGCAACGGCCTTCAGGTCTTCCGGCTCGCTGACGGAGGCCATGTCAAAAGATTCTATCGTATCAAAATATTTGGGACGCCTGTATTCCCTGTCGTACTGGGGAGCGCCGCCGCCCAGCACCAGTTCCTGCGCGGGGATCTGGGCTTCCAGCTCACCATGCATGTAAAAGCTTAGCAGACCATCGGTGGTCACTTCGCCGATCACGGCGTTTTCTAGGTCCCAGCGGTCAAATACTTTCTTCACCACGTCTTCCTTTCCCTTCTCAACCACCAGCAGCATTCTTTCCTGGCTTTCGCTCAGGAGCAGCTCCCAGGCCTTCATGTTCTGCTGGCGCATGGGCACCTTGTCCAGGTCTATGCGCATGCCTACTTCACCTTTGGCGCTCATTTCGGCGGTAGAGCAGATAATGCCGGCAGCACCCATATCCTGCATGCCTACCACTGCGCCGGTAGCAATCACTTCAAGACAGGCTTCGAGCAATTTCTTTTCCTGGAAGGGATCACCTACCTGGACGGCGGGGAGTTCCTCGGCGCTTTCCTCGGTAATATCGGCGGAAGCAAAAGAGGCGCCGCCGATGCCGTCCTTGCCCGTGGCGCTGCCCACGTACATTACGGGGTTGCCTTCGCCCAGGGCGGTGGCCGAAACGGTTTTGCCTGCGGGAACGATGCCTACGCTCATGGCATTAACCAGGGGATTGGTATGATAACAGTCTTCAAAATAAATTTCTCCGCCCACGGTAGGAACGCCAAAGCAGTTGCCGTAATGGCCGATGCCGTGCACTACCCCGGCCAGCAGGTGCTGGGTTTTCGACTCCTTCAGGTTGCCGAAGCGGAGGGAATTGAGTGCTGCAATGGGACGGGCGCCCATTGTAAATATATCCCTGTGTATGCCCCCAACACCGGTAGCAGCGCCCTGGAAGGGCTCGATGGCGGAGGGATGGTTGTGCGATTCTATCTTGAACACCACGCCATAACCGTCGCCGATGTCCATTAAACCGGCGTTTTCCTCACCTGCTTTCACCAGCATGCGGCCGCCTTCGCGGGGAAGGGTTTTGAGCCATTTGATGGAATTCTTGTAGCTGCAATGTTCGCTCCACATGCCGGAGAAGGCGCAAAGCTCATTGAAATTGGGTGTACGCCCCAGCTTTTGCTTTATCATCTCAAACTCTTCTGCCGTCAGCCTCAGTTGTTGGGCCGTTTTTACTGTTATTTCCATGGTGAAATTGAAAACGCAAAACTAATGGAAAGAGAAACAGAAAGAGAAAGAGAAACAGAAACAGAAAGAGTGCGATCCAGCGCTCCTCTTTCTCTTTCTGTTTCTGTTTCTCTTTCTCTTTCTGTTTCTCTTCCTTTGCGCCTTAATTCTGGGCAGTTGAATAATAATTTTTATTTTGCGCGGATAAATTCTAACGATTGGAGCACCTGCTGTTCGCTGCTTACCTTGTTTTATTCGCCTGGCTCGTCACCAAAGTAAAATTCTTTAAAGACTCCGGTCTCAGTCCCGCCCAGCTTATCATTGTATTCCTGCTGAAGGTCATGGCCGGTATTTTTTACGGGTGGATCGGCGTGTATTACGGCGAGCTGGCGCAGATGGTGGATACCTGGGCCTATCATTACGAAAGCCTCCGCGAATACGAACTGCTGCGGAGCAATCCCCCCGAGTTCTTCCGGAGCATCTTCCGCAACACCTATGAAGGCGGCTACGAGAAATTCCTGTCAACAGAAAATTCGTGGTGGAACGACCTTAAGGGAACTTTCCTGGTGAAGATCATGGCCCTGCTGAACCTCCTGAGCACGGGACATTATTATATAAACGTGGTGTTTTACTCTTTTATCAGCCTGTTTGGACCCGTGGCGGTGTACCGTGTAATGCGGGATATCTTCCCGGCCAACCGCATGGCGGTGCTGCTGGCCACCTTCCTGGTGCCTTCTTTCCTGTACTGGACAAGCGGCATCCACAAGGACGGGCTGATCTTCGTGGGCTTCGGGCTGATCGTTTACCACTTTTACTTTGGGTTCAAGGACAGCCGCTGGCCCTGGCACCGCATATTATTTATATTGCTGGGCCTCATCCTGGTGCTGGCGCTGCGCAATTTTCTTATCATTACCATCATACCGGCGCTGATAGCCTGGGCGGTATGCCGCAAGCTTCGCTACCCGCCTATTGTGATCTACCTGGCCATTTACGCGCTGTTCATCCTGTTCTTTTTCACCGCCCGGTACGTGGACCCGCGGCTGGACTTTCCCGAGGCGGTGGCGGTAAGGCAGCAGGAATTCCTGCAGCTCCGGGGCGGATCGGCAGTAGCGGTAGACCGGATAGAGCCCACCCTTCATAGCTTTATTGTTAATGCGCCGCAGGCTTTCAGCCTCAGCGTGCTGAGGCCCTACCCCGGCGATGTGCGCCACCTGCTTTCGCTGGCGGCTTCGCTGGAGATCAACTTCCTGCTGCTGCTGTTCGTAGCCTTCCTGGTATGGAGGAAAAAACAGACCGGGCTAACCCCTTTTATGCTTTTCTGCATTTTTCTTTCCTTTTCGCTGCTGATGATGATCGGCTATACGGTGAACTTCCTGGGAGCTATCGTGCGGTACCGGAGCCTGGTGCTGCCCTTCCTGGTGATTCCTGTAATGGCGCAGATCGACTGGAAGCGGGTAAGCAGCTTTCTGACCAATGATATAAAAAATAAAAACAATATGTAGGTTTTCGCTGCTTTTAGCTGAAATTTTAAGCCTTAATTGGAAAAAAATTTAGTTTTTTCCAAAACACTCCTCAATTTTTCCACAGGAAATAAAAAAATTGAGCTTTTCTGCTCAAATTGATTTCTTTTGCTTAAAATCTCTACTATATGTCTTTACGCTTCCAAGCACTTAACAACCTGTTCGAGCCGGTAAAGACCGAGCCGGTTCCCTCGGCCAAGATCACCGCCATTTTTGCGGAGAACGTGTTCACGCATGCGGTGGCCCGCCAGTTCCTCAGCGATGAAGCTTTCAAAAGCCTGATGGGCTCAATAAAGTCCGGCCAGAAGATCGACCGGGCTATGGCCAACCAGATCGGAAACGGCATCAGGGCCTGGGCCGAAAGCAAGGGAGTATCCCACTTTACGCACTGGTTCCAACCCCTCACCGGCACCACCGCCGAAAAGCACGATTCTTTTTTTACTATAAAAAGCGACGGCACGCCCATCGAGCAGTTCGAAGGCGATGCCCTGATACAACAGGAGCCCGATGCCTCCTCTTTCCCCAGCGGCGGCCTGAGGGCCACTTTCGAAGCCCGCGGCTACACCGCCTGGGACCCTTCCTCCCCGGCCTTTATCATGGATATCGGCTATGGTAAAACCCTTTGCATTCCCACCATCTTTGTTTCCTATACCGGCGAATCGCTGGACTACAAGGCGCCCCTGCTGAAAGCGCTGGAAGCCCTGGACCGCGCCGCCGTTGATGTGTGCAACTACTTCGACCGGAACGTGACCGAGGTTAGGGCCACCCTGGGATGGGAACAGGAGTATTTCGTTATCGACGAAGGCCTGTTCAACGCCCGCCCCGACCTTATCGCCTGTGGCCGAACCGTGTTTGGCCACAGCCCCGCCAAAGGACAGCAGTTGGAAGACCATTATTTCGGCTCCATTCCCGAAAGGGTTTATGCTTTCATGCGTGATTTCGAGATGGAATCTTACCGCCTGGGCATTCCCCTGAGAACCCGCCACAACGAGGTGGCTCCCGCCCAGTTCGAATGCGCTCCCATCTTCGAGGAAGTGAACATTGCCGTGGACCACAATACCCTGCTGATGGACGTGATGAACCGCGTGGCTGCCCGTCACAAGCTCAGGGTATTGCTGCACGAAAAGCCTTTTGCCGGGATCAACGGCAGCGGCAAGCACAATAACTGGAGCATGGCCACCAACACCGGCGTGAACCTGCTGGCTCCCGGCAAAACGCCCAAGACCAACCTGATGTTCCTGGCCTTTTTCGTGAACACCATCAAGGCCGTTCATGACTACGCCGACCTGCTGAGGGCAGCCATCGCTTCGGCCAGCAACGACTTCCGCCTCGGCGCCAACGAAGCTCCTCCCGCCATCATTTCCGTATTCATCGGCCAGTATCTTACAAAGGTGCTGGAAGACGTAAAAGAAAGGGTGACGCAGAAGATGGATGAAACAGACGAAAGCCTGCTGAAGATAGACATCCATAAGAGCATCCCCGAGCTGCTGATGGACAATACGGACCGCAACCGCACCTCTCCTTTTGCCTTTACCGGCAACAAATTCGAGTTCCGTGCCGTGGGCTCCTCCGCCAACTGTGCCAATCCCATGACCGTGCTGAATACCATCATGGCCGAAACCCTGAAGCAGTTCAAGAAGGAAGTGGACGCGCTGATCGAAAAAGGCGAGAAGAAAGAAATTGCCATCATGCATGTGATCAGGCAATACATTGTTGCCAGCGAAAAGATCCTGTTTGAAGGCGACGGCTACAGCGAGGAATGGGAGAAGGAAGCAGAGCGGCGCGGCCTGGCCAACGTAAAGACCACGCCCCTGGCCCTGGACGCGATGGTAACCGGAAAAGCAAAGCAACTCTTTGAAAACAATCATGTGTACAGCCACGTGGAGCTGGAAGCCCGCCATGAAATAGAGCTGGAGAAATACATCAAAAAGGTGCAGATCGAAAGCCGCCTGATGGCCGAACTGGCATCGAGCCACATTCTGCCTTCAGCCGTGAAGTACCAGAATACACTCATTGAGAACGTGAGGGGATTGAGGGAGATCGGGCTTGCCGAAAACGCCTGCACGCAGCGCACACAGGTGCTGAGCAAGATTTCTGAGCACATCAACCACGTAAGCCGCCTGGTAGAGGAAATGATCGAAGCCCGCAAGAAGTGCAACAACATCGAAGACACCCGCGAGAAAGCCATTGCTTACTGCTCCGAAGTGAAAGAAAAATACTTCGAGACCCTCCGCTACCACGCCGACAAGCTGGAACTGCTGGTAGACGACCGCGAATGGTACCTGCCGAAGTACAGGGAGTTGTTGTTTTTGAGATAGTTTCGAGTTGCTAGCTGCGAGCCGGTTCATGTAAAGAAATAACCGCCAAGACGCGAAGACGCGAGGAAAAATACAAGGCAGAAGGCAAGGAGTTGATCCTTGCCTTCTTTTTGCTTAACTCCAATCCCAATTCGCAAACGCCCCTACCCCTCTACCTTTTACCCTCCGCCTTTCCTGGCGTCTTCGCGTCCTGGCGATTATTTCTTTACATGAACCGTCTCGCAGCTCGCAGCTAACATCTCGCAGCTTAAATAAAAAAACCCCAGCGTGGGCTGAGGTTCTATCGACGACTTAGGTCAGGAATAAAGTTGTGCTATGCCACCCGGTGGGGCAGCAC
>DASWNB010000044.1:0-5192 GCA_036399455.1 Flavisolibacter sp.
GGTGTCATCCTGAGCGGCCTCGTGCCGGATAGCTCCATCCAGGGAAACCTCTTCGCACCGGGCCAGGGTGTAGGAAGGTATTTGATGGATACGCTGGACAATATAAACTTCAGCATGCGCGACGACATCGTCAAATTCGCCTCTTCCGGCACCTCCCGCAACTGGAAAATGCAGCGGAACTATCACTCGCCGCGGTACACGACAAGGTGGGGGGAGATACCGGAGGTAGGGTGAGAGGTAGAAGGTAGAAGTCGTAAGGTGGGTGCATAGGAAAATATTCAATATTCAATATTCAACGCTCAATGCTCAATTTTCAAGTATGTTTCCGATTCGGAGGCCACTTGAGAATTGAGCATTGGACATTGAATATTGAGAATTAAATCGAGGCTTCCGCCTTTTACCCTATGCCTTCTCTGCCTTTCCCTTGGCTTACCGTTTGCAAGAATAGCGGGAAAAAAATGCCTGAAGGTCCTTCACTGGTGATAGCCCGGGAAGCAATGGTTCACTTTATTGGGAGAACCGTGGCGGAGGTGTCCGGTAATTCGAAGATTGAAAAGGAGCGGATGCGGGGAAAGGTGCTGGAAGACATCAGGACCTGGGGCAAGCACCTGCTGCTTTGCTTTGATGAATTCACCATACGCATTCATTTTCTCATGTTCGGCACGTACCGGGTAAATGAAAGGAAGGATTCGCCGCCGCGGCTGGCGCTGGATTTTAAAGGGGAAGAATTGAATTTCTATACCTGCGCAGTGAAAATGGTGGAAGAGCCGCTGGACGAAATTTACGACTGGAAGGCCGACGTGCTGAGCGATGCCTGGGACCCGAAAGCCGCCCGGAAGAAGCTGAAAAAGCAGCCGGACACCCTGGTCACGGACGCCCTGCTGGACCAGGAGATATTTTCCGGCGTAGGCAACATCATCAAAAACGAAGTGCTTTTTCGCATCAAGGTCCATCCCGAAAGCACTGTAGGCGCCCTGCCGCCCCGCAAGCTCACCGAAATGATCAACGAAGCCCGCAACTACAGCTTCGACTTCCTTAAATGGAAAAGAGAATACGTCCTTCGCAAACACTGGCTGGCCCACACCAAACGCACCTGTCCCCGCGACGAAGCGAAGATCCTCAAACAATACCTCGGCAAAACAAACCGGAGGACGTTCTTTTGCGAGGAGTGTCAGAAGAAGTACGTTTGAAGTTTGAGGTTTGAGGTTCGTTAGGTGTACCACTCATTCTCTTTGTGAAGCCTTCGTGCCTTTGGGTCTTAGTGGCAGGCCACGGAGGGGTGCACCAGGAATATCGGTCATCGGTCATCGGTCATCGTTTATCGTCATCAACTCGCTACTTTTTCTTACCTTAATTCCAAACTACTGCTTGTCATGGGCAATCTTTTTGAACCGGCCGCGGCCGAAGAGATTATTTCCCGCCTTCAATCGCTTCAGCCCGATGCCCGCCCCCGCTGGGGCAAGATGAACGCCGCACAAATGATGGCACACTGCCACGCCCCTTTCGAAACTTATTTCAGCGAAAAGAAAATGAAGCAGGCCTTAATAGGCATGCTCTTCGGCAGGATGGCCAGGAAGAAGCTCTTCAGCAACAAGCCATTGCCCCGCAATCTCCCCACTTCCAAAGAATTCATCATTCCAGACCAGAAGGACTTCGCCTCAGAAAGAGAGCGCCTTGTAGAAATGATCAACCGCTTTTCAACTGAAGGCTATACCGTCCCTGCACAGGTCCATCCCTTTTTTGGAAAGATGAGCGCCCAGGAATGGGCCCTGCTGGCCTACAAGCACATGGACCACCACCTCCAGCAATTCGGGGTCTGATACCAATCAAAAGCTCTGGGCACATCGGGTTCGGCGTACAGCCAACAGCTATCAGCCAGCGGCTGAACTCCTTCATACTGGTTTACTTTTTGTTGTTATTCCAGCCTAAAATCTAGTGTATGAGCGACAACAGAAACGTATCGGGAAACAAGCAGGACCATCCGCACCAGGAAGGCAATTACAACAACACCGTATCGCACGATGCCAACGGCGACGCCGGGCGTACCAATAACAGCCATGCCATGAACGATATGCTCCAGGAATCCGAAGAGCAGAAAGCAGGCAGGGCCCACGGCCAGAAAGACGAAAGCTCCGTGCAGCAGGAAGAGCGGATGCCTTAGGGGAAGCGGTTTGAGGTTTGAAGTTTGAGGTTCGTTAGACGCAGTCCTCCCTATTCTTTGCGGTTCCTCCGCCAAGAGGGAAAATCTTTAACATGGGACTGTCACACCTAACCTCAAACCTCAAACTTCAAACCTCAAACTTTCTGTAGCTTTGCGGCACGATTACCTTCTATATGAGCTATCAACCCCAAAATAATATCCGTATCGTTACGGCCGCTTCGCTGTTCGATGGCCATGATGCCGCCATCAATATCATGCGCCGTATACTGCAGAGCAAAGGCGCAGAGATCATCCACCTGGGACATAACCGCAGCGTACACGAAATTGTAGAGTGTGCTATTGAAGAAGATGCGCAGGGCATCGCCATTACCTCCTACCAGGGCGGGCACGTGGAGTTTTTCAAATACATGAAAGACCTGCTGGAAGAGAACGGCTGCGGGCATATCAAAATATTCGGCGGCGGCGGCGGTACCATCCTGCCCCAGGAAATAAAAGAACTGCACGATTACGGCATCACCCGCATATATTCCCCCGATGACGGCCGCAGGCTGGGCCTCGAAGGAATGATCGAGGACGTGATACGCCAGTGCGATTTCAACCTCAACGGCAGCGGCATCTATAAAGCCCCCCTCACCCTGGGCGAAGTAAAAGACGTACGCCATATAGCCAGGCAGATAACCAATGCGGAAAATGGAATTGCAGTCCAGAGCCAAACGCCGGAAGCCGAAAGCCAGAAGGGGAACGAATCTGGAACCACAAACAAGAAACAAGAAACCATTCCCGTCCTCGGCATTACCGGCACTGGCGGAGCGGGCAAATCATCCGTTACCGATGAGATAGTAAGGCGCTACCTGAACACTTTCAGCGACAAGACCATAGCCGTTATTTCGGTGGACCCTTCCAAGAAAAAAACGGGCGGCGCCCTGCTGGGTGACCGCATCCGAATGAATTCCATCTCCTCCCCCCGCGCTTATATGCGCTCGCTGGCCACCCGCGAAAGCGACAGGGCCCTGAGCGAACACGTGCAGGAAGCCATCGACATCTGTCGCAACGCGGGATTCGACTTTATCATACTGGAATCCGCAGGCGTAGGCCAGAGCGATGCTTCCATACTGGATTACTGCGACGTAAGCCTTTACGTGATGACGCCTGAGTACGGCGCCGCATCGCAACTGGAGAAAATAAACATGCTGGACTATGCCAACGTGGTAGCCATCAATAAATTCGACAAGGCCGGAGCCCTCGACGCACTGCACGATGTAAGAAAGCAGTATAAACGAAACCACCATCTATGGACGGCGAAAGACGATGACCTGCCCATTGTAGGCACCATTGCCGCCCAGTTTAACGATGCCGGGGTGAACGAGCTGTTTGAAAAAATATTGGCCGCTGTCGAGGAGAAGACAGGCATCAGGCTGGGTGGGTCTGCTCCGTCCGCCGAACCCGGGGGCAGGACCGATACCGTCACCAAATCGCAGATCATCCCGCCCAAGCGGGTGCGCTATCTCTCCGAAATTTCCGACGAGGTGCGCAACTACAACCGCCTGGGTGACGAGCAGGCAGCCATCGCCTCCAAGCTTTACCAACTGCACGGCGCAAGAGCCCTTCTGCGGGGCGCCAACAATGAGGCAGTGTTACAGGCCATAGAGGAGCAGATCGCCTACTTCGACAGGCAGCTTTACCCCGTATGCAAAAAACTCATCAATGAATGGGAAGACGTAAAGGCCCGTTACCAGAAAGAGTTTTTTGAGTACGATGTCCGCGGCAAGATCATACAGCAGCCTCTTTACACCAAATCGCTTTCGGGTACCAGTATTGCCAAGATAGCCGTTCCGAGGTTCAGGGACTGGGGCGATATCCTGCGCTGGCGTGTGCAGGAGAACTTCCCGGGCAAATACCCTTACACGGCCGGCGTGTTCCCGCTGAAGCGTGTGGAGGAAGACCCCACCCGCATGTTTGCCGGTGAGGGCGGCCCCGAACGCACCAATAAAAGATTTCATTACGTATCCATGGGCCAGCCCGCCAAGCGCCTGTCCACCGCTTTCGACAGCGTAACGCTTTACGGCGAAGACCCCGCACCGCGTCCAGATATTTACGGCAAGATCGGCAACTCGGGCGTGAGCATTGCCACTGTGGACGATGCCAAGAAGCTCTACAGCGGCTTTGACCTTTGCGATCCCCGCACATCCGTGTCCATGACCATCAACGGCCCCGCTCCCATGCTGCTGGCCTTTTTCATGAACGCCGCCATCGACCAGCAGTGCGAAAAATGGCTGGAAGCCAACGGACAATGGCAACTGGTGGATGAGGCGATGGAAAGAAAGTACAGGAACGCTCCCCGTCCCACCTACTACAACCCATCTTCACCCGAGCGGCTTCCGGAAGGCAGCAACGGGCTTGGATTGAAGCTGCTGGGACTGAGCGGCGACGAGGTTCTGCCCAAAGAAACTTACGAGGAACTAAAAGCACAGGCGCTGCAGCAGGTGCGTGGCACCGTGCAGGCCGATATACTGAAGGAAGACCAGGCCCAGAACACCTGCATCTTCTCTACTGAGTTTGCCCTCAAGCTGATGGGTGACGTGCAGGAATATTTCATCACGGAAAAGGTGAGGAACTTCTACAGCGTGTCCATCTCGGGCTACCACATTGCCGAGGCAGGCGCCAATCCCATCACGCAACTGGCCTTTACGCTGGCAAACGGCTTTACCTACGTGGAGTACTACCTGAGCCGCGGCATGAACATCGACGATTTTGCACCCAACCTGTCTTTCTTCTTCTCCAACGGCATGGACCCCGAGTACAGCGTTATTGGAAGGGTGGCCCGCCGCATCTGGGCAAAGGCCATGAAGCACAAGTACAACGCCAACAGCCGCTCCCAGAAATTGAAGTACCACATCCAGACCAGCGGCCGATCGCTTCATGCCCAGGAGATCGACTTCAACGACATACGCACAACCCTCCAGGCGCTTTATGCCATTTACGATAACTGCAACTCGCTTCACACCAACGCTTACGACGAGGCCATCACTAC
>DASWNB010000045.1:0-5518 GCA_036399455.1 Flavisolibacter sp.
TAAAATCATTGCCCGCATTCAGCTCGGCGAAGCAGTCTTTACCCGCCAAATGATAATCACGAAGTCATGATGACGCAAAAGATGCACAAAGAAGAGAAGGATTGAAGTTCAGGTCACTTCCGTATCCTTCGTGCTTCCTCGCGTCATCGCGTCTTCGTGGTTCCCCTGCTCCCTGAAATCCGCAGTCGCTCCCAGCGTAGCCATCATGCCGATGCCTGTTTCAATAGCGCTTTCGTCGATGTTGAAGATGGGTGTGTGTACGCCGGAGGTGATGCCTTTGGAAGCGTTGGCCGTGCCGAGGCGGAAGAAGCAGCCGGGAATAAGCTGTGAGTAGTAGCCAAAGTCTTCTGCGCCCATGCGCACCTCGGTTTCTTCCACGTTTGCGGCGCCCATGTAGCCTTCGCCTATTTTGCGGGCATGGGCGTTCAGGGCTTCGTGGTTGTAAACGGTAGGATAACCCAGGTCGATGTGCAGGTCTACTTCGGCGTTCATGGATTGTACCAGGTGGGTGGTGTGGTGGCGGATAAGATCATGCGCCCTGTACCGCCATTCCTCGTCCATGGCGCGGAAGGTTCCCATCAGCTTTACTTCGGATGGAATAACGTTGGTGGTATGTCCTCCCTGGAAAGAGGTGATGGAAAGAACGGAAGGAGAGAAAGGATTGCGGTTGCGGCTGATGATCTGCTGAAGGCTGACGATCAGGTGGGATGCCACCAGTATGGTATCGGCGGTCCATTGCGGGGCCGCGGCGTGTCCGCCCTTTCCCCTGATGGTGATATACAGCTCATCGGCGCTGGCCATTACCTTGCCGCCGCGGAAGCTCAATTTACCTGCTTCCAATTGCGGGTTTACATGAAGCGCGAAGATGCACTGCGGCCTGGGGTTCTCCAGCACGCCTTCCTTTATCAGCAGGCTGGCGCCGCCGGGGTTCTTTTCTTCGCCGGGCTGGAAGATGAGCTTTACCGTGCCTTCCCATTCCTCACGTGTTTCGGCCAGAATTTTGGCTGCGCCGAGAAGGCAGGTGGTGTGCACATCGTGGCCGCAGGCATGCATGATACCCGGACGGGTTGATTTATAAGGCACATCATTCTCTTCCATGATGGGCAGCGCATCCATATCGGCGCGAAGCGCCACGATACGCGATGTTGGATTCTTTCCTTCTATCAATCCCACAACACCCGTAGTTGCCTTTACTTCAAAGGGGATCCCGTATTCCTCCAGTTTCTGCTGTACGAACTTCGATGTTTCAAACTCCTGGTAACTCAATTCGGGATGCGCATGCAGGTGATGGCGAACCTCTACGAACTTGGGAGCATACTGCTTTGCAAGGTGCTTTATCTTTTGTTGAAGCATAGATGTGAAGATAGGAAAGCTGCGAGTTTTTAGCAGGGAGAGGCTGTTGGCTGATAGCTGTTGGCTGTTAGCTTTGTGTACGTACAGCCTATTGACATACGTTACTTTGGAAGAAGAATTCTTTAAGCCTTACTCGTGAGCCTGTTACAGGAGAATAGGGTACACCTGAAAGGCTTGCAGCTAGCAGCTAACAGCTTGAAGCTGTTCCTAAAGGAACGTAATCTAAAGGGCTGAGCGGGAACAAAGCCAACAGCTAACAGCTATAAGCCATCAGCTTTCCTCTTCCTTCTCCGGTTTCACCTCAATGGTATCATTCAAAATAAACACTCCTTTGGGGAAAAGAGGGGCCATGCTTTTGCGGTACTTCTCGGCTTCGTCGCGGGTTCTGAAGTTGCCGACTTTAAGCTTGAAGAAGGGAGATTGGTATAAGAGATAGGATTTGAGGTCGGGGTAGTAGCTATAGAGCTTGGATTTGGCGGCGATGGCCTCGTCGCGCTTGTTGGTGCTCATCACCATAAGGCGGTAGCCTTTGGCGGTACGGGCAGATGATTTTTTGACGGCGGCATTGGTGGCGGCCTGTTTCTTTACAAGAAGGTCCACCCTGGGGTCCTTGCGTACGATAACGGTGCGAGAAGCGGTATCGGGCACCGCCCTGTCCTGTGAAAAACCGGCCTGGAAAACGGCCATTGCTGCTATCAGTAAAAAAATCTTCATGTCCATTCGTTTGCTGAAGAGCTCAAAAATAGCTCCAAGTTTGTTTTGAGAAAGTTAAGACGATAACCGGTTAGAGACCACCGATAACCGATCACCAGGCGCAGGCCCTCTACGCTTGTCCCTTATCGGTCGTCGGTCATCGGTGGTCCCTTATCGGTGATCCTCCCTCACGATCTCCACGCTTGCACTGCACCCAAGCCTCGTAGCGCCGGCATCGATGAGCTCCTTGGCGAAGGGATAGGTGCGGATGCCGCCGCTGGCTTTTATCCGGATGTGGGAGGGGAGATGGCGCCGCATCAGCCTGACCGCCTCCACGGAGGCGCCTTTCTCGGCGAAGCCGGTGGAAGTTTTCAGGAAGGCTACGTCGAAGTTGCGGTAGAAATCGCAGCAGGCTATGATCTCCTCGTCGCTTAAAAGGCCGCTTTCAATGATGACTTTTACCAGGGCGCCGTTCTGGCGGGCAAGAGCGGCAATGGCGGTTATTTCCTTTTCCAGGGAGGCCATGTCGCGGTTGCGGAAGGCGGCCAGGTTCATTACCATATCCAGCTCGGTGGCGCCGTTGTCCACCGCCTCCGCTGCTTCAAAGGTTTTTGTTTCAGGGCTGGAATAGCCGAGAGGAAAGCCGATGACGGTGGCAACCTCAGCGGTGCCGCCTTTCAGCAGCTCTGCGGCACGGCTTACGTAATAAGGCGGTACGCATACTGCCTTGAAACCGTGCTCCGCCGCTTCGGCACAAAGCCTTTCTATATCCTTTGCCGAGGTTAAGGGTTTCAGTACCGTATGATCAATAAATTGTGCGAGGGACATGTAAAAAGTCTTATTTTAGGGCCAACCGAAATTTCACTGGACGTATCGATCCGTTTTTCAAAGACGCAAAGCAACAGGAGCAGGAAAACAAGGCAGGCCGTAGCCCGCTTAGGAGCCATTTCCCGGCTCCGTCTCCGTTTGCCTCCCGTCTTTCCGCCTTTAAGGAAAACGGCCGGTGGTCCGCACACACTAAAGTAATTTAAATCACCCGAACATGAGAAGAGCAAAACTACTCCTAACGGTTTGCTGCTTTCTGTACAGCACCGCTGTGCTAAAAGCGCAAACCACATTCCCGGTTAACGGGGTGGCGGATGAGCGCCTGGGACATTACGCGTTCACCAATGCCACGATCGTTAAAGATGCCGGCACCACTCTCAACAACGCAACCATGATCGTCCGCGACGGAAAGATCGTAGCGGTAGGCACCGATCTTAAACTGCCGCAGGGCGCCGTGCAGATCGACTGCAAAGGCAAGTACATCTACCCTTCCTTTATCGACATCTTCAGCGACTACGGCACTCCCGCGCAGCAGCCCAGGCAGGCGGGCTTCAACTTCTTCGCCCAGGCACAGCTCAATACCAATACCAAGGGCGCCTACGGCTGGAACCAGGCCATCCGCAGCGAAGTGGATGCCTTCCGCGTATTCGCTGCCGATGAAGCAAAGGCCAAGGTTCTCCGCGACATAGGCTTTGGCGCGGTGCTCACCCACGTAAAGGACGGCATTGCCCGCGGCACCGGAATGGTGGTTTCACTGGCCAACGAAAAAGAGAATTTCACCATTATCAAGGACAAGGCTTCGGCCCACTATTCCTTCAATAAAGGCAGCTCTACCCAAAGCTACCCCAACTCCATGATGGGCATGATCGCACTGCTGCGCCAGACCTACCTGGACGCACAGTGGTACAAGAACAAGCCCGCTGCGGAAGGACTGAACCTGAGCCTCCAGGCCTGGATCGACAACCAGGGATTGCCCCAGATATTCGAAGCCGGCGACAAATGGAACAACCTGCGGGCAGACAGGATAGGCGACGAGTTTGGCGTGCAGTACATCATCAAGGCCGGAGGAAACGAATACCAGCGGATAAAGGAAATGAAAGCTACCGGCGCTACTTTCATCCTGCCCCTCAGCTATCCCCAGGCGCAGGACGTGGAAGATCCCAACGACGCCCGTTTTGTTTCGCTGAGCGATATGAAGCACTGGGAAATGGCTCCTACCAACCCCGCCGCTTTTGAAAAGGCAGGAATTGCCTTCTGCCTTACTACCGCCGACCTCCGCGATCCCCGCCAGTTCATGGCCAACCTCCGCACCGCCTTCAACTACGGACTTACGGAGAACGCCGCCCTGAACGCCCTCACCAAAGTGCCCGCCACCGCGCTGGGTATCTACAACCAGGTGGGCAGCCTCGACGCAGGCAAGCTGGCCAACTTCCTCATCACTTCCGGTCCCATCTTCAACGAAAGGACCACCATTTTCCAGAACTGGGTACAGGGAAGGAAATACGGCGTGAAGGACGATGTATGGAATGAAATGCGCGGCAAGTACAAACTGGTGCTCAACACCGCCACCGGGCCGGTGAATTATACACTCGACTTCAAATCGCCTTCAGCCGCAAGCCTGATAGGAAAGGATACCATCACCTCCAAATTCTACTTCGACGGCCGCCAGGTACGCATCAACGTAGCTCCTGAAAGAAGGGGCGGCGAGAACCTGCGTCTCAGCGGCGTGGTGAACAACGACACCTGGACCGGCTACGGCGAGGACAGCGCAGGCAACCGCTTTACCTGGACTGCCACCTATGCCGAAGGCGCGGCTCAAAAATCCGACAGCGCCCGCAAGCGTCCCGTTGGCCCCATAGGCAGTGTGATCTATCCCTTCGTTCCCTTTGGCTGGGAAGATGGACAGGCACCGAAGCAGGAAACCATCCTGATTAAAAATGCCACCGTATGGACCAATGAAAAAGAAGGCGTGCTCCAGAACGCCGACGTGCTGATCCGCAACGGCAAGATCGCTTCAGTGGGCAAGAACCTTTCAGGTGACGGGGCCCGCGTGATCGACGGTACCGGCAAGCACGTGACTCCCGGCATCATCGACGAGCACTCGCACATAGCAGCCGCTTCCATCAACGAGGGCGGGCAGAGCGTAACCTCCGAAGTGCGGATTGCCGACAACCTCAACCCCGATGATGTGAACATATACCGCCAGTTGAGCGGCGGCGTTACCACCTCGCACATCCTGCACGGCTCCGCCAACACCATCGGCGGTCAAACCCAACTGATCAAGCTGCGCTGGGGTGCGAACGACGAAGACCTGAAATTCAGGAACTGGCCCGGCCAGATCAAATTTGCGCTGGGCGAGAACGTAAAGCGCTCCCCCTCCCAGATCGGCAACAACTCCAACAACAACCGTTATCCTGATACAAGGATGGGCGTTGAACAGGTGCTGGCCGATGCCTTCACCCGTGCCAAGGACTACGAAAGGGCCTGGAAAGACTACGATGCCAACAGGAACAGGAAAGGCGCAGTGGCTCCCCGCCGCGACCTGGAACTGGATGCCCTGGTGGAGATCCTGAACAACAAGCGCTTCATTACCTGCCACTCCTATGTGCAGAGCGAGATCACCGGCGCCATGCGTGTGGCCGAGCAG
>DASWNB010000046.1:0-10101 GCA_036399455.1 Flavisolibacter sp.
CAGGAAGCACCTGGAACGAAAATACAAGGCGCTTCCTCTTGCATTGTCGTGCGCTATCGCATTCAAATTATTTTTTTGAATTTTCTCCAGGAATTCAAGAGCTACATTGGCATAGTAGATAGGATCGTGGGCATAGGTCCAGTCATTAGGGAACGCATCAAAAATGATTTCTTCTTCCCACAAGTAAGCAGCCTTCTCCGGCGCATAGGTCACCGTGTTGTATGCCGTAGTGGTAAGATAGTAGTCATCTGCGCTTATTTCGCCTGAGCCGGGAGCGTTCCTGTTCATCCGGTCGTTATTATCAAGCAATCCCTGCACCTGCTCAAGCGTAGGATTGGTCAGAAGCTTTTTATTGGGCTTCAGCTCCAGGTATTTTTTGCAGGAGCCCATTGCCAGCGCAGCCAGTATTAGTATGAATGAGAGTGTTTTCATGTGATTGATTTTAGAAGTTTAAAAATCTCCGCGTATGCCAAAGGCAAATGAGGATGCAGCCGGAAGAGAAGAAGGGTAGTCAGGATCAAGGCCAAACTTGTTAGCCCTCCAGATCAGGCCCAGGTTGGAAGCATTGGCATAGAACTGCAGGTTCCTGAAAGGCAGCCTCCGGTTTTTGGCATTCCAGTCATAAGAAAGATTGATGAATTGAAGACGGACATGGCTGGCGCTGGTGGCAAGGGCTTCCGAGGCCGTGTAAAAGCCCTCCCTCGCCGCAACAGCCGGGTAAGGCTGCGAAGGCACCTGCGTGAACTGCTCATCACCCGGCTTCTTCCATCTTAATGCAAAATCGGAATGCCCGATGCCGGAGCTGTACAAAATGGAATAATCAATGGACTTCCTCCTGAAATAATGTCCCAGCTTGTAACTGATATTAGCGGTAAGCGACAGGCCCTTCCAACTGAATGTATTTACCAGGTTTCCGAAATAAGGCGGCATGGCTGGCCCGCTGAATACCAACTGGTCGATCAGTACTTTGGAACCTGTCAGGTCAGAGTAGTTGGTAGACAACTGCCCGTTCACGTAGCCCATTGGGTTGCCATTAGCCGGGTCCAGCCCTCCCCAGCGGTAAGTCATCAGCGAATACACCGGCCTTCCTTCCAGCGGCGTAATAAAGGAGCCGTCGCTTGTAAAGTTGCTGGCCCTGCTGGTGGTGATGAAATACTTTGTCACCTTGCTTGTATTGTAACTGAAGTTGAAGCCCGCCTGCCATTTAAAGCCCCGGTCCAGTATCCTTGCATGCAGCTCCAGGTCCACACCATGGCCTTTCATGTTGGCTACGTTCTTTGTCAGGTAATAAGTAGCCAGGCCTGCGGTGTAATCGATCGGCGCCAGCCCAAGCAGGTCAAGTCCTTCCTTGTGGTAGTATTCAATACTTCCTTCCAGCACATTTCCCGCGAGGCGGAAGTCGGCGCCTGCATTTACTGTTTTTACCCGCTCCCATTTGAGATCCGGATTGGCAAACTGCGAGACTACCGTGGTGTTGTAATTGGTGTACATAGCAGTATTCAGCAGCATGAGAGTAGTTATGGCAGACATGTTGTTGTCCACGTTGCCGCTGAACCCGTAAGTAGCCCTCAGTTTCAGGTAGGGAAGAAATCCCGCCCGGTAAAATCCTTCCTTTGATATTTCCCAGCTTCCTCCTGCTGACCAAAGCGGAACGCCCTTTTGGTTCGAACGGGCGCCGAAAAGATTAGAGGCATCCTTGCGGGCGCTGCCGGACAGGGTATATCTTCCCATGTAGGTATAAGCGGCATTGGCGTAACCAGATACAAAGCGGTTGGTGGCCTCTGTAAATGAAGCGCCGCCGGCTATGGTTTGATTAGAGCCCGTGATAAAATTGGGATAGGCATTTACATGGTCTACATTCCTCCCGCTCACCAGTTCCTTATCGAAGCCATACACGCGGTTGGAGTTGCTTGTAGTACGAACCTGCCTTATCTCTGTTCCCGCTATGGCTGCCACGCGGTGTTGCCCTGTCGATAAGTTATAGCTCACCTGCCCCCGGGCATTATACGCATCAACACTTCCGCCGGACATATTGTAAATACCCCCCAGCGGCACTATGTAGCGGACAGCACCTGTGCTGCGGTTGAGTTGCGAAAAGCGGTTAATGAGGTCACGGGTGGCATAGCTTTGCAGGTCTTGAAAGGTGGTGCTTGCAGACTGCTGCTTCTGGTATTGGTATTTCACATCGAGGCTTAATCCTTTTATTATTTCATAGAGCAGTCCTGCGCTGCCCAGGATCTCTTCCTGCCTGCTTTTACCCTGCATGTATTTGTAATTCTCCAGCGGGTACATCTTCCAGTCCAGCAGCTTGCCTGCCCCGGCGGTATCGGTATAGGTCTGGCGGTACATATGCAGGGGAAGAGGACGGCCTTCGGCATCCGCAAACCGGGCATAGGGATAAAGCGTTTTGTTGGTGAGGATAGAGCCCCAGGCAGGCCGTCCGCTTGCCGTGGAAGAACTCGTATAGGTAACCGAGGTGTTCACCTGGAGTTTCCTGAAGGGCTGGAAAGTATTGGCCATTCGAAGCGTCAGCCTGTCGTAATCCGCATCCAGCTCGCTGGTATTTTTATCATACCCCGCCGACAGGATATAGCGCAGGTTGGAGGCGCCGCCGCTCATGTTCAGCGCATACTGCCTGTTCAGTCCCTGCCGGTACATGTAGCGGTCAAAATCATTACGTACGTCCTGCCGGCGAAGCTCGTTGATCTTCTGGTCTGCCTCCGCTGCGCTGATGCGGCCATCCCTTTTTGCAATCAGCAGCTCCACCACGGGCGTCAGCGGCGGGCGGCTCACGTTGGATTCCTGCGAAGTATAAAATCCCTTGCTGAACAGCATCTGCTCCACGTCAATGTAATCTGTGCTGGCGATTTCCCGGAGGTAAAAAAGATCGGGCTTGTTGCGGACAAGGACGCCTGAGTTGAACTGTATCTGCATCGGCTGGTTGAACCGCCCGTTTTTTGTGGTGATGACAATCACGCCATTGCCCGCTCTTGTGCCCCAGATGGAGGCCGCCGCCGCATCTTTCAGTATGGTGATGCTTTCAATGTCGTTGGGATTGATGTTGTTGATGTCTCCTTCATAGGGAAAATCATTCAGGACTATCAGCGGCGCCTTGGGGCCGTTGATGGTGCTCAGCCCCCGAACGGTAAAAGCAGGGCGCTGGGAGTTCCTGTCAAAGAGCACGCTGTTGGCAAGTCCTTCGAGGCGGGGCAGGATGTTGGTGCCCACCTGCAGGTTGATCTGCTCCTGCCCCAGGTGCGAAAATGAGCCGGTCGCCCTTTCGCGGGGGAGACGCTGGTAGCCGGTGTTGATGACCACCTCTTCCATTTCGCGGGTGGAGGGCTGCAGGAAGATGGTAAGGACTGGCTTGTCTGCCCTTACCTCCAGGCTTTCATACCCGGTATGGGTAATGACCAGCAGGGCGTTGGAGTCCACGTTGTTCAGGCGGAACAATCCCCTGCTGTCCGTACGTGCCAGGTTAGAGCTGTTCTTTATTGCTACCGTAGCTTCCGCCAGCGGCTGCCCATCGCCGGCCGATTGAACCGAGCCGCTTACCGTTCTGCCCTGTGCCCCGGCCATGTAGCCAAGCAGCAGCAGGCACAATGAACTGATGAGTGTTCTCATAAACAGTTGTTTTTTTGGTGAGTGAATAAATCGCTATGAAAATGGAAACAAGCTGCCGGCAGGTAACTGCACGGGCAAGCATGAACAGTATAGTTCATCTCCATACCTGGCACGTATGGAATCTCTTATCTAAGTATATCCGTCTTTCTTTACTTAAACTTTCATCCGCTGAAAACGGCCGCGGTAGCCGCTGAGCCGGCGTACATTATGTGGGGCCACGTAGCAGCCCTGTACCATGCTCGTAACCTTTCCGCTCCTGTGCAGCAGCACCAGCCAGGGAGCACTGGCCTGTAATAACCATTTATTAAAAGGGCCGCCGTCCAGCAACGGCACCTGGCTGTTGTCAATATCGTATTCAGGAATGATCAGGGAGCGGAGCTGCAGGGGGACGCTGCCCAGGATCACCACGTGAGCCATTCCTTGTCCCGATGGCGTAGGACCTGACTGGAAGGGGAAAACGGCTATCATGCTCCCGGCTTCAGCACTGGACACATCTATCACCATCTTTCTTCTTTTGAGCACGCTGGCCGGGAGCACCATTCCGGAGCTGTCTATCCAGGAGGTTACCGTATCAGCGGGCAGCATATCTCCAATCCGGCAGGGGACCACCGCCTTGCCTCCCGGGTTGTTTTCCGGCAGCGGTAACAATATGAGCATTGCGCCATCTTTGTTTTGCATATGTATCGAGTTTGATGAACCCATACCGGCAACCTCTGCGGTACGGCCTTTCATCGAGGGTGTTTAAATCCTTTTTCAGTCAGTACAAACACGTCTAATTCCCGTTCAGATACTATCAGGTCCAGGCCGTATTTATTCAGTTCTTTTTTCAGCAGTTCCGGGTTGTCCAGCGGCGCTTCCAGTTCCAGGTCCACATTCCCGGCGTAGCCGGTTTCATCTACTATAAAAGATTGATAACCATGCGCTCTGTTCAACCGGTTCACCAGCAGGGAAAGCGGCTGGTTGCATAAAATCGTGGCGTCTCCGGCCTGCGCAGGCCAATTCCGGGAAGGCTGGCCGCCCCTGGTGGTAAAAATTTCTTCTCCTTTCTCCAACCGGACCAGCACCCGGCAGGGCATCCGGCGCTTTTCCAGGCGGCCGTTAAGGTCAAAAATGCGATTGAGATCCTGCAGCATCCACTTCCTGGTTTCCTCCGGCGAATTGCCAAGAGGTGCCGTAAGCTCATAGCAATAGGCGTTGGCCGGCGCCCACTCCGCCCAGGGAACCGCTCCACCCTCATACTTTGACCGGTCGCTTACTTCCAGCACCTGTGGCCTGCTGCTCAGGAGAAATCCCAGGGCGTATTCGTATAGGCCCAATACCGGGCGGTTGTAGTGGTAAAGCCGGATGTAGCTGCTGTCGGGGCTTGTCCATACCCCGCTGCCGGCAAACAGCCCGTCCACATGCCGGGTGAGTACAGAGCTATACACAAGGTTCAGCACCTCGGTGCCATACAGGTTCTGGAGCAGGGGCAGGGATTTGTCGAATTCCACCAGGTCTTTTTTCAGCTTCAGCCTTACCTGCCCGCCGTTCAGCAGGGCGGTGATGTTGGCGGCCGTCACTTCCTCTGAGGCAGTGATGGCCTTTATCACACCATTCTGTATCCATACGCAGTGCGGAATCATTTTATGGGGAAAGAAGCGGGAAAGCACCGTATCGTCTACCAGATAGGGGAGGCGGTATTTTTGTCCCGACGGCAGCCTTATCTTTTCAAACAGCGCTGCTGCTTTTTTTTCACTATCGCCTGTGCTGCGGGCATTGACAAGGAGCACCTGGACGCGCGGGCCGAACTGCTGCTGAAGCGAATCCATCCTGGGAAAGCTGTGGATGCAGCTGGTGCACCAGGTGGACCAGAAATCAAGGATAAGCAGGCGGTCATGAAAGGCGGAGAGGCGGACCTGGCCAGCGGGGTAGTGAAAAATTTTCGTAAAAGCCACGTCCGGAACGGTATCGCCAATGTTCAACGGCTTTACCGGCCGGGATTGGCCTATGGAAAGAAGGGGAAATAACAGGAAAAAGCAGAAGGATCTCATCAGGCTTGTTTGATTAAACAGGTGAACAGATGAGTCAAACAGAGCCCGAACCACAGGTTTCCTGATCTTTACAATTAATCAGGAAACCCGTAGGCAAAAAAATAGGCGCAGGTCTCTGCTTACCGCCTGGAGGTACTGGCATACCCTGGAACGAATAAGAGAGCCCACGCCAAAGCGTGAGCTATTCTACTTATTGTCTCGTTCCAGTTAGAAAAGTGCCAGTTTTCCAGACAAGACTCTAAGCGAATTGCTTCAAAAGATTTTATTGAAGAATCGCAATATTAATAAACTAATCCCATGACCTCGTATCAACAACTCGCAATATACACGTATAAACATTCTTAAACATACTACTGTCCATATAAAAATTTTCCTGTTCATTTATTTACACACCCCTGATTATTTCTTTACCTTCTTGACGACAAAAAGCAGAAATATCCATCGTGGCGAGGCTTTGGAAGAAGCTGTCAAAAAGACCAGGACCAAGGTTACCCAGCTCGTTAAAAGAGTAGGAGTAAGCAGGGGCACGTATTACAACCACATCGAAGACCCCAACCTGGGCTACGAGATCCTGGAAGCTTACGGCAAGGTGCTGAAGTACGATTTCACGCAGGTCATTCCCCAGATGCCCAAGTACGCCATTGCCGATCCCGAAGAAAGCTACGGCAAACCCGTCACCCTCGAAGAAGCCCTCCGCCAGATCGATTACTGGAAAGACAAGTACATTGACCTTCTCGAACGCTACAGCCGCTTGATAGAGGGAGGAAGTGGGGAGAAGCAATAGCTCAAGCTGCGCGTTTTAGCTGCGAGTTGCGGGTTAGTTCCCGTTGCCTATAAGCATTCCTTTTTAAGATAGAAATAAAGCTTAACCGCCAAGCCGCCAGGACGCGAGGAGATAAGGGCCGGTAGACACGCCACTGCAAAAGCTTCACTTCTTTGCGCCTTTGCGTGAAATCCTCGCGTCCTGGCGTCCTGGCGGTTAATCCACAACTCCATTTAGACCTGAAAGCCCATAGGCTGAACGGGAACCAACTCGCAACCCGCAGCTAAAAACCGCCCCTGTGGAAAAGAATGTTCACATCCTGTAAACAACTCTCTCTTTCCCCAAACATACCTGGGTTTGCTTTTTGAATCTCCTGAGCTATGCAATCGAATAAACCACTCAGGCTCAATAAGGAAGCGAAGGCTATCATCAAAAAAGGCGAGGCCGGCCCTATGCCCTCCTCCCTGCCGCCCATGCTGGCCACACTGGTAAATGAACCCGTAGAGGAAAGCGGCTGGCTTTATGAAATGAAATGGGACGGCTACAGGGCCCTGGCCTATATGCAAAAAGGGGGTGTCGACGTCCTGTCCCGCAACAACAAGTCCTTCAATGAAAAGTTCTACCCCGTTGTGCAATCCCTCAGCCAATGGGGCATCAATGCACTGGTGGACGGTGAGATAGTAGTGGTGAACGAACAGGGCATACCCGATTTCAGCGATCTCCAGCTCTGGCGCAGCGAGGCCGATGGCCAACTGGTGTATTATGCTTTTGACATCCTTTGGCTGGATGGCATGTCCGTCATGCACCTGCCGCTGGAGGAGCGGCGCGAGCTGCTGAAAGCCGTAATGCCTGAAAATATTCCCGGTATCCGCATCAGCGAAAGCATGAAAGATTCGGGCCGCAAAGCCTTTGAGCTGGCGGAGCAGCTTCACCTGGAAGGCGTAATGGCCAAAAAAGCGGGAAGCATCTATGTGCCCGGGCAAAGATCCAGGGACTGGCTCAAGATAAAAACCGAAAAGCGGCAGGAGCTGGTCATCGGCGGCTATACCCTCAACGAAGGCACTAATAAATTATTCAGCGCCCTGCTCCTGGGCATCATTGAGAACGGCGCTTTCCACTTCGTAACGCCTGTAGGAACAGGCTTTAACCGGAAAATGCAGGAAGAGATCATCAAAAAGCTGGAGCCTCATGAAACCCCCGTCTGCCCCTTTTCGCAGGTGCCGGAATATAACAAGCCTTCCCGTTTCCGCCCTGATCCTCCAAAAGCTACTGTTACCTGGGTGAAGCCCGCCCTGGTGGCGGAGATCAGCTACCGCGAAATGACCAGGAGCGGCGCTATCCGCCAGCCTTCTTTTAAAGGATTAAGGGAAGATAAAACGCCTGCCGAAGTAGTCCGCGAACTGCCTGCCGATACGCAGGCATTGGTAAAGGAGCACCAACTGGTAAAAGAAAAAATCCTAAAGGCGCCGGGTAAAAAGGAAAGAAAAACCCTGCTCAATCCACAGGATGAAAGCCAGACCCGCCCCATAGACGGACACGAACTGCGCTTCACTAACCTCAGTAAGGTATTCTGGCCAAAAGAAGGCCTCACAAAACGCGACCTGATTAATTATTATTACCAGGTGGCGCCCTACATGCTTCCTTACCTGAAGGATCGTCCCCAAACCCTCAACCGCCACCCGCACGGCATTGAAGGAGAGAGCTTTTACCAGAAAGATGTAAAAGGCAAAGCTCCCGAGTGGATAGAAACCTATCCTTATTACAGCTATGCAGACAAACGTGAAAAGGAATTCCTGGTATGCACCAGCGAAGCCAGCCTGCTGTACATAGCTTCCCTGGGGTGTATCGAGATCAATCCCTGGAGCAGCCGCCGGCAGTCGCCCGATAATCCTGACTGGTGCATCATTGACCTTGACCCGGACCGCAACCCTTTTGAAAAGGTGATCGAGGCTGCTAAGGTGACGAAAGATGTGCTGGACGCCATCGGTGTGCCTTCTTACCCCAAGACCTCCGGCTCCACGGGCCTGCACATTTACATTCCTCTGGGGGCCAAATACACTTACGAGGATTCTAAAGAATTCGGCCGTACCCTGATGCGGATTGTTCACGGCGAAATACCGGACTTTACCAGCATCGAGCGGAAAACCTCCGACCGGAAAGGCTGCATCTACCTTGATTTCCTGCAGAACCGCCCGCAGGCTACGGTAGCCGCACCTTACTCGCTTCGTCCCAAGCCCTTTGCTCCCGTATCCATGCCCCTGCATTGGGAGGAAGTAAAGAAAGGACTCCAGATAAAGGACTTCAACCTGCTCAACTCCATAGCGCGCCTCAAAGAGCAGGGCGATATTTTCAAGGCTGTTCTCGGCAAAGGCATAGACCTGGAAAAGGCAATTAAGAAGATGCAATCCGTGTTTGGAGAGTCGGTGAAGAGGAAAGTAGCGTGAGGGAGACGGTGACCGATAACCGTTAACCGACGACCGATAACCGGGTTTGGATGTGTGTTGCTTTCCGGTTAGCAGCCCTTCTTTATAGATCACGCATCGGTACCCTGTTATCCCTTATCGGTCATCGGTCAACGGTCATCGGTTATCGGTTATCGGTTATCTAATCCACCACCGGTATCGTTCCTCTCCAGCCTGTGAGCCTGAACACGTGAAAACGATGGGCGGGTCGGCCGTTGCGGGGTGCTTCTATGGCGATGACGGGTTCTATGCTGGTGTAATAGGAGCCATATTTACCCTTCACATCATAATATTCATCGGAGGGTACAATGCAGTACGCAGAGGCCATGTTTACCTGGCTGCTGCGCCAACTGTTGCTCCACAGGTAATGATGCGCATCCTGCGCCGGCCCCAGGCCAATCAGCTGCGTTTCTGCCGGACGGCAGAAATAATACTCTACATGAGCGCCCCACCACTTATAGGCCACTACCGGGGCGCCGGGTGGCATCAGCCCTTTCTGTTGTTCTGAACGATAGAAGGCAGCAAACTCTTCTCCCGCTTTTTCCCAGCCGTGAAGATCGAGGGTGACATCGCCGGAGCCAAGGGTAACCTGTGATTTATCTCCCATTGTACCGGGGTAAAAATGCACTACGGCCTGCCAGCCTGCAAAGAAGGCCAGGCAGCCGGTGAGTGCCCAGCGGACCCATTTGGGAAAAAGCGCTTTTTCACCGGTTCCTGCCAGGTAGATGGCTGCCACTGGAATCAGGCTTACATAGGCGGGACCGCTCCAGTGAGGATAGGTATCGCGGAACATGGATATAAAAAGAAGTATGATGGCCAGGGGCAGGCCAATAAAATTATAGGCCCGCAGTGCCGGAGTATGGCTTGCCCTTTTCCTGTACCAGCCCGCCAGCCCGGCAAGGCTAAGCAGCACGTTAAAAGGATTATTTAGCAGGAACTGCCCCAGCAATTCACGGGTAAAGCTGTCTGGGTTTATGGATGTCTTGTTGATCGTTACCCGCTGGCTGTGGAAGCGGTAGGTCATGAAATCATTCTGGATGTTCCAGATAAGTATGGGGCTGGCAATAAGCAGGGTAAGAAAGAGGGCGGCGTAAAGCTGCGGCCGGGCCAGCCATTCCCGCTTATGGAAAAGGATGAACAGGCCAAAGCCGCCCCAGATAAAAACCCCGTGCACCTTGCACATGATGCAGATCCCGGCTCCGGCACCCAGAAGCAGCCAGTT
>DASWNB010000047.1:0-2363 GCA_036399455.1 Flavisolibacter sp.
GGAGGTCATCAGCGATTCCATTACCATCTCCCCCTACGGCTATCATAATTTTTACAATAAAAAGATCACCATCCAGGACGAGATCATCACCCCCACGCTCAACAGCGATTACGACGACTTCCTCAACCGCTTCGAACTGCGCCGGAGCTTTACGGGAGCTCCCTTCATATTTGTTGCCGATACGATGCGGAACGACTCGCTGCTTTATCCGGCGGCGGGACAGTACGCCATCAGGGTGCAATCGTTCATACCCAACCGCTTTGTTTTTGAAGTGAACAGCAACCTCGCAGGGCCGCTCTTTATCTTCCAGCAATACAACCATAACTGGGAGGCAAAGGTGAACGGGGAAAAAATGCCGGTAACAAAATCCAACATGGCTTTCATGAGCGTAAGCGTGCCGCAGGGACGCTCGATAGTGGAGTTTACCTACCACCCGGTGATGGTGTACAGGGCCATGATGGTGTCGGGGCTCGCCATACTGGTGCTTCTGTACTATTTTGTGCTTCGTAAAAGAAACAGGGCCGCATGACCAGGAATACAAAAGATTGGCTTTTTGCGCTGGCGTTGACCATTCCCATGCTTGTGTTCTTTGCGGGCTACCTGTTCAACCACTCGGCCGGCCTGCACCCCACGGGCTTTTTCATGTACGATAACGTGGCTTATGCAGCTTACGCGAAAGAATACCTTGACTACGACAGCCTGCACCTGTTTTACTCCAACCCCCTGAACGACTCGCAGCATTACCCGAAGGTCTATTTTCAAAGCCAGAACATTTTTATCGTACTCCTGCTGCTGGCGGGCATACCACCCGGCTTTGCGCTAATGTTTCTTTGCTGGGCGTTCACCCTTCTTTGCTTCCGCCTCATCATCACGCTTTACGATCATCTTGTACCGCAGGGAAGGCGGAGAAATCTTTCCATCCTTTTCTTTTGCTGGGGCGGCGGGCTGCTGGCCCTGGGCGGCATACCCGTTACGTTCATGAGTCCCGGCCGCACCATCGACTTTCTCGACCATATGTTTATCCTGGACCCGGGATGGGGCTGGTGGGGACTGAATTTTGGCCGTGCCCTGTTCATCGGGTTGGAAGCTTATTATCATTTTCTTTTCCTGGCCATCATCATCTGCATCCTCAGGCAGCGCTGGAAGGCAGCGCTGCTGCTCCAGGCCCTGCTGTCCGTCTCGCATCCCTTTAATGGCGTGGAGCTGCTGTGCATCGTAGGCGCCTGGCTATTCTGGGAGAAGATCATCCTGCGCCGCAGGCAGGTACCCTGGTTTTTCGCCATCGGCACAGGGCTGGTCCTGCTGTTCCATGTATTCTATTATCTCTATTACCTCAACCTCTTCCCCGATCATAGGTCTGTGAGCGATCAATATGCTCTTAACTGGCGGCTGCGCTTTTACAGCATGATACCCGCCTACTGCATCGTAGGAGCGCTGGCAGTTGCCAGTTGGTTATTAAGGAAGAAAGAGTTCTTTACCCATACACACAACCGCCTTTTCGCCTGCTGGTTCCTTGCCGCCTTTCTCCTTTCGAACCACGAAATTTTCATGAAGCCCATGCAGCCGATCCATTTTACGCGGGGTTATATCTGGACGGGTCTTTTCCTTCTTGGGCTGACCGGCCTCCAGTGGCTGTATGGAGTATTGGAGAAGATGCGTCCCGGCAGGTGGCTGCTGGTCCTGTTCGCGGCACTCTTTCTTTCCGATAATTTCCTGTGGGTGGTCAACTATGCCCGCTTCCACGTTGAAACGCCCACTACTGCGCACATCACCACAGAGCAGAAAAAGCTTATTAAAGTCCTCGAATCGAACAGCAATATCGAAACCCTTGTCATCGGCAGGGACGAAACGCTTCCCTACCTGAGTTCCGTGTACACCAAGGCCTATCCCTGGATCTCCCATCCTTTCACTACTTCCTTCGCCGCCCAAAAGAACAGCAGCTACGACAACTTCATCCGCCACAATACCATCGACAGTTCCTGGCGCAACAGGGACATCCTCTTCATCTTCCGCAAAACCGACAGCCTTGAAAATGCCCGTTCCCGTGCGATGAGCGTACCGGTTCAGCTATTGGCTGAAACGGAAACATACAGGGTGTTGCGGGGAAGACCGTGAGAGAGAAGCTACGAGCTGTTAGCTGCGAGCTTTGTTCACGTACGGCAATAGGACATACGTTCCTTTGAAAGATGATTTTTAGCTTAACCGCCAGGACGCAAAGACGCAAGGAAAAACAGAAACAAACCTTTCTATACTCTTCCTCGCGCCTTGGCGTCCTGGCGGTTAAATTCTCTTCTTTAAGAAATAAAGGCCAATAGGCTGAACAAGAACAAACTCGCAGCTCGCAGCTAACAACTCGCAGCTTC
>DASWNB010000048.1:0-3641 GCA_036399455.1 Flavisolibacter sp.
TGCCCATAAAATAGTTTCGCAGCCGGCCGTTGCACGTGCTTTATCGAGGCGGTATTGAAGCGTATCTACAATCACCACGCGTGCTGCACCTCGCAGCCAGGCGCTTTTAGCGGCCATGATACCCACAGGACCGGCACCAAAGATGGCCACCGTTTCCCCGCCCTTTACTTCGCCCCAGTCGATGCCGCTGTAGCCTGTGGGAAAAATATCCGTCAGGAAAAGTACTTGGTCGTCGGTGAGGTTATCAGGCACCAGGCGCGGGCCGTAATCGCCGTAGGGCACCCGTACATATTCGGCCTGCCCGCCATCATAACCACCATACAAATCGGTGTAGCCAAACAGCGCCCCGCCTTTTTGTGTCAGCAATCCGCCTTCGGGTCCGTAATGTTCGGGGTTTGAATTTTCGCAATGTCCTGGCAGGTGGTGGTTACAAAAGAAGCAGCCACCGCAGGCAATGGGAAAGGGCACCACAACCCGGTCCCCGCGTTTTAAATTCTTAACTTCTGTTCCCACTTCTTCTACAATGCCCATGAACTCATGACCAAGTGTCATTGGTCGCGGCTGCGGCAGTCCGCCAGAGTAAATGTGCAGGTCAGAACCGCAGATAGCTGTAGCGGTAACACGCAGGATGATGTCTCGCTGCTCTTTGATTTTCGGGTCGTCTACTTCATCGTACTGTACGCTTCTTGGACCGTGTATGACTGCTGCTTTCATGTTTGTAGTTTTATGTTATTTGTTACTGACCATTTGTTTATACGCCACCTGCGTTTTATAATTTCATGCGCAGCACGGTATAAGGGGAGGTGCGCTTGTTGATGCCTGCGTTATAATCTGGCTGCTTGTTGATCTGTGAGCAGGAGATATAGAGATAGCCGTCAGCGATGGAATAGGAGTCTGGCCAGATCAGCCGCTCGTCTTGGACAACCGTGGCCATTTTCAGGTCTGGTGTTATCCGCACAATTCGGTAGCGCTGCAGGTCGCCGAGGTATAAGTTACCGGCTTCATCGAAGATCATTCCATCAGTGGTTACAAAGCGACCGAGGTCTTCCACCTCCTTTGCCAGTTCCGCCTCGCTCATATTGGCGTCGCGCAAGGCCTCTGTTTTGATCCGGTACAATTTATCGTCGGTGAGCGGCTTGTAGTACAGCCAGGCCCCATCCGGTGTCAGTGCAATGCCATCGCTGTTGATCTTTACCGGCTTGCCTTCTTTCGCCAGTTCCTGTCCGTCAATGATGAATTTAAAGGCCGTGTCGGATTTTACGGAATAGTGTGTGCTCAGCATTCTGCGCATCTTACCTGAAGCAAGATCGAGGGCAATGATGCCACCACCTTTTGATTCGGTCATGTAGGCCCAGCCACGCTGCACGTCTACCCGTACATCGTTCACATAAGCGCTATCAGGCACAATGCCGTTAAAAGAATAGGTGCGCTCTATGCGCTTACCATCCCGCGACATCCGCACCAGCTTGGCACCACCTCCCTGTATCTTTTTCATCATCGGTGCAGCAGGGTCAAGTATCCAGAGCCTGTTGCTGTCGTCGTAATAAACAGATTGAACACATACCCACTTAGCACGGCCGTCTTCTCCAGGCTTCCAGGTATTCATCGTACTATCGGGGAAGGGCTGTCCGGTTGAATCACCGGTAACCTCTAATACTGCGAGGCGATAGACCTCGCTCCACCTGGGGTAATTTACCAGGAGCCTGCCGCCCGGTTCCTTCGCAACACCTGTCAGCTGGTATCTGGGATCGCTGAAAACAGTTTCCAGCTGTGGCATGGCTGTACCATCGCCCTGTATCGCGGTCGTGTCGCTGTCGGCGGAGCTGGTCGCCCCATTGTTGTTGCAGGCGATCAGGACGAGGAAGGATAGGAGCAGGGGCAGGTTTTTCCAATGTATGCGGGTCATGCTGTATGTGTTTATTACTTAAAAAAGGGTGCGGAAAATTGTTTTATCGACCGGTCCGGCTTCCAAGCCGGGTCTCCTGTAAGGGACTCGGCACTGTCTGCACGAAACGCCGAGTCCTCTGCGAGAGACTCGGCTAAGAAGGTAACAGCCAGGTCCTTCTGACCGGCTGGGGACTTTATTCTTTTGTTTTATCCACGGGTTCAGATTGTTTCTTCATCCCATCTGCCACCATCGTATCAGGTATCACATTGCTCATAGCGATCTGGGCTTTGTTTTTCAACCCGGACACTACTTTATCATCGCCGCTCATGAGGGCCTTATAGCCATCCTTTGCCACCTTGGCAGGGTCGGCAAGCGAGCTTTTCTGCACGATCTTCGAGTCCTCCGCGCCGGCTTTGGCAAAGAAGTCGGTATCAGTTGCACCCGGCTGCAGTGTTGTGATGGTTATGTTTGTATCCTTCAATTCGCTGATGAGTGCCTCGGTGAAAGAAAGCACAAAGGCTTTGGTGCCACCGTATACGGCCTGGTAAGGAGCAGGGATCTCTGAAACCACGGAGCCGAGTTGCAGGATCTTTCCGCTGTTGCGCGCCTTCATGTCTTGCAGGAAATGGTAGGTTAGCCGCGTGAGTGAAACGATGTTGAGATGGATGATCTTCATCTGCTCTTCGATGTCTGTTTCATGGAACAGTCCAAATACGCCCTGCCCGGCATCGTTCACAAGCACCTCTACTTCGTAGCCCCTGCTTTTTACTTCTTCATACAGTTCGGTTGCCGCTTTTTCACCAAAGAGGTCTTTAGGCATTACTTCTACTTTTACCCCATAGCTTCCCGAAATTTCAGTTGCGACTCTTTGCAGGTCGCTTTCCGTACGCGACACGGCGATGATGTTATAGCCATCCGCGGCAAAAAGCTTCGCCAGTTCGTAACCGATTCCTGAAGACGCGCCTGTAACAAGCGCATATCGTCCGTTTGTTTCCTCTGCCATAAAGTGATGTTTTAAATGATGAAGATTGGATGCGCGCAAGCGTGCGCTTTTTTATTGAATGTTTACTTCAGCAATGGCCGTAGTGGTACACCTTCTGTAACCTGGCTCATTTTCTTCTTTTACCTCTTTACTTAACGATTGTGTTTTGGAAGCAATTGTTTGCCTTAATGAAGGAGCATGAACCATGTGGCTGATTTGTTTTATAACAAAAACATTGCAGGTATAAAAACCAGACCAACAGGAACTGTTTAAGAAAACTCCTCATTCATTCGCGCCGGCATGAACAACCCCTTTCCGCAGCAGGTGCCAGGGCTGATTGACTAACATGAAATGGGGACGCTGCACCATATGTTCGGATGGCAGGTTACATGGGAAGGCCCGTATACAGGTTTGAAATAAATCAGGGCACCCGAAAGAGTTGACCCTAAAAATCGGACGGACCGGCCATCAAAGTTTTGAGTGTTGGCTTATTTTTTAGAACGTTCGGCGATGTAGCCCGAGCCATCAGTACCACGCAGGGTGAGTGTAGATCCGTCGGCACTTAAGGTAATAGTATAGGGCTTGATGATGCCGCCGTCTTCACGCAATGTGAGCTTGTTCCGGGCTACGGTATAAGTGCCGGCGGTCCTCATGTTATTGGCTCCGCCCAACCAGGTGTTGAGGGTATACCTGCCGTTCGGTGCCAGGTCGAGCCCGCTTTGACGGTTGCGCAGCACATAATTGGTGCCATCGGCATAGAGGATGGTCGTA
>DASWNB010000049.1:0-4111 GCA_036399455.1 Flavisolibacter sp.
ACTTATTATGTTGAACTGAACGACAACGGCTGTATCAATACGGACTCCGTGCACGTACGTGTTGTAGATCATGTAACGCTGAGCGCCATGAGCGATACCACCATCTGCCAGGGCGATACCATCCAGCTCAGGGTATCTTCCGATGGCTTCCGTTACGCCTGGACGCCTGCCGCGCAACTGCTCGACCCCAACATAAAGAACCCTTTTGCCATAACAAGCTCCAGCACTGTGTACAGGGTAACGGCCTACATCGGCAGTTGCAGCGCCACCGAAGATGTAAGCGTGCTGACAGTTCCCTATCCTTCCGTAAATGCCGGCAACGATACCACGCTTTGCTTTGGCACTTCGGCGCAGCTCAATGGCAGCAGCAACGGAACTTCTTACCTGTGGTCGCCGGCTGCAACGCTTACAACAGCAAACACGCTCCGTACTGTGGCGCGTCCGCTGGTTACTACCGGCTATGTGCTTTCGGCTTTTGATACACGCGGCTGCCCCAAGGCTGGACGTGATACGGTAGTAGTGAACGTACTGCCTGAGATACTTGCCTTTGCAGGAAGAGATACGTCAATTGTGCTGGGCCAGCGCCTGCAACTGAACGCATCGGGCGGCAGCGGCTATTCCTGGTCGCCTGCAACAGGATTATCCAATGTAAATGTGGCGGACCCGGAGGCGATCCTCAACTCGCCTTCGGAAGGGATCCGGTACCGGGTGATAGTGTTCAATGAAGAAGGTTGTCTTGATTCTGCATTTATAACGGTCCGGGTGTTCAATACAAAGCCCATGATCTTTGTGCCTTCGGGGTTCACGCCTAACGGCGATGGGAAGAACGATTTCCTGAAGCCTGTAATGGCCGGAATGAAAGAGGTAGAATATTTCAAGGTGTACAACCGCTGGGGCCAACTGGTGCACAGCTCGGCGCTTAACGGTCCGGGGTGGGATGGCAAAGTGAACGGCCAGCCCCAGTCTACCTCCACCTTCGTATGGATAGTGAAGGCTATCGACTACACGGGCGCCGCATATTTCCAGAAAGGCGTTGTAACCCTGATCCGGTAAGGGCTTGAGGTTTTTATACCACATCCATAACCCCATGTTCCTCATGTAACTTCTGCTGCAAGGTTCGCTTCTCCACGTAAATAAAACAGTTTGTTGCCCAGCTTCCACAAAAAGCCTGTGCTTAGTCCGCCTGTTGGCGTCTCTTCAAAAACGGCACGCTTTTGACAAATGATAACAGTATAATTAAAACCTATTTTATGAAATCTGTGTTGGATAGAATCAGTGCAGTACTGGAAGAACCTAGTGAAAAATATCATCTCCTTACAACCATCAGCGTGGTGCTGCTGGTACTGAGTTTCATGGGAGCAAGTTTATATGTGTTGATCACAAGCGCAGCGTAGAGAGAGTTTCGTGATGTGTGTGTGTTGGAAGCTGCGGATGTAAGTTGCGAGTTGCGAGTTTGTGCACGTTCAGCCTGTTGCATATGTGTTGTTGGAAGAAGAAGTGTTGGCTAGTGCACGTGCAGCCTGTGAGCAAATGGATTTGAAGAGATGTCCGGCATTACTGCCGGGACAAGGATGCGAGGAATAGCTTTGAGGCCGTACTCGCTGCCCGCAACTTACATCTCGCAGCTTTCTCTCTATCTGCCATTCACCACTGACCCTCCACCATTCACCCTTCGTTTTCCCCGCGCATCAGCAATTGCCTTAATTTAGGTGATAAACATTTCATTTATGAAAAAGCTGATAGCCTTTTGTTTCCTGGTTGCGGGCCTGGCCGCTTCCACAACATCTTTTGCACAGGAAGATAAATCCAAGCGGCCCAGTCCTCCCGCCGAGCTGGCCACCACGGTAGACGGTCTTTCCATCCTCATCAACTACAGCCAGCCCTCCGTTAAGGGCAGGACCATCGGTAAAGAGATTGCGCCTTATGGCGAGGTATGGCGTACCGGCGCTAACGAAGCCACCACCTTTGAAGTAAACAGGGACGTGAAGATCGAAGGCAAGGAGCTGAAAGCCGGCAAGTACTCGCTGTTCACCATTCCCGGCGAAAAAGAATGGGTAGTGATCTTCAACAGCCAGCCCACCCAATGGGGCGCTTACAAGTACGACGAGACAAAGGACGTACTGAGAGTAACCGTTCCCGCAGTTAAAGCAAAATCCTTCACCGAACGCATGACCTTCGGCTACAACAGCGGCGACATAGTGCTGATGTGGGGCGATACGCAGATAGGGTTCACCGTGAAATAAGGCGGAAGGTAGAAGGCGGAAGGCTCCTTAGGCGGAGGCAGTCTTTACTGGACGTGCGGTCGTTTATTGGAAGAAATTTTCAATATTCAATGCTCAACAATCAATTTTCAAGTGGGTCTCCGGTTGGAAACGCACTTGAGAATTGAACATTGATTATTGAATATTTCGTTTCCAAGGGACCGTACACCCAATAACGACTGCCTCCGCCTAAGGAGCCTTCCGCCTTTTACCTTCTACCTTACACCTTTACCTTTTACCTTTGCGCCGTATGGTCAAGGCATATAACTTTTTAGGCAGTTGGCAGTTGTTTCCGGAGAAAGGAACTTACGAGGAAGGCGATCGCCCCAAGAGCGGTATTTACAGGATTGAATCGGCCGAGGATAAAAAAGAGATCTCCATCAGCCACAGTTGGGTCACCCTTGGCAACGAAGCGTATGCTTCCGAGTACAGGATAGAGGCCGACGGACAGCTCCATTCTTTCCGCGACCCGCAGTTTGCCGACCAGGCGCAGGTATCGTTTATTGACAGCATTACTTTCGAGCTGCATTTTTACCGCAGCGGCCAGGTGACGCTGCACGTGGTGCATGAGATCATGCCGAATGGCTATCTCAAAATAACCCAGCAGGGTTTCCGTGCCGATGGAAAGGCGTTTACCAATACGGAGATCTACCACCGCCAGATGAGCGTACTCCCCTACTCGGCTTCCGTTGCCGGCGCCCTGGTGAAGCCCAACGAAGAAGGCGTTATCCGCCACAAGGCGCTCACCGCCATGGAGGAGCAGACCAACATGCAGCTTGACCAGATCAGGAAACAAATTGAGCTGCTGGCGCTGCAGGCCCAGGAGATCCACAAGCGCAAGGAACTGTCCATGCTTATTTACAACGCCAGGCTTTCCTTCAAGCCTGAAATAGGACAGATATATTATCTATACGAAAAAAGCGACGGCAATCACATGATCTCGCTCATCTCCCCCCAGGAATGGGGCGCCTCGATGCCGTACAAGAAGTTTGTTGCTGCTGTGCAGCTTCTGGCGGATCATACATGGAAGGAATTGTAGAAGGTCCCTGCGGCCGCCGAAGGCTTGCCGAAGGCGGCACGGTCCACAGACGAGTCATTATTGTGTTTGCTTTCCTTTGCGGTTGGGAGAGGCTTGCAGCTGAATATAGGAACGATATACCACGGTGATGGACATCCTGCTTTCAGTGCAGCCATGCAGGGGGTGAGTTTTAATGATAAATGCAGAAAATAAACCGGATTTAGTAATTTTCAGGCCTATTCCCTTAGCCAATGCAATTGACAGCTTCCGGCAACCTGCCAACCGTTATCCCTGAATTCCTAGCAGGAGGCGGCGAAATGGGTGAACTGATCAGAAACTACGATTGGTCAACCACTCCTCTGGGCCCGCCTGAAACCTGGCCGCACAGCCTGCGCACCTGCATCCGGATCATGCTTACCTCCCGCCAGCCGATCTGGATCGGCTGGGGTAAACCCCTGATCAAATTTTACAACGATCCATATAAGGCCATTGTTGGCGGCAAGCACCCCTGGGCCCTGGGAAAGCCCGCTTCGGTAGTTTGGAAAGACATCTGGAAGGACATTGAGCCTCTGCTCAAAGAAGTAATGGAAAAGGATAAAGGCACCTACGTTGAATCCCAATTGCTGATCATGGAACGCAATGGCTATCCGGAGGAAACGTATTACACTTTTTCGTACACGCCCATTCCCGGCGATGATGGCAGAACCGCCGGCATGTTTTGCGCCAATACGGACGACACCGATAAGATCATCAGCGAACGGCACTTAAGAGCACTAACCCAACTGGGTAAAGAGCTGGGCGACTGCCGCAGCAATGCCGAAATCATCGAAAA
>DASWNB010000050.1:0-4545 GCA_036399455.1 Flavisolibacter sp.
ATTCCATAGCTCAAGGAGGCCCTACAAAGGCGCTGAGGCACAAAAGATTCATTAAGGGATGAATACCCGTTGTGCTATCCATCGTGATCTTTTGGCTTTGGTTATGTGGAAGTAAAAAGGGGCAGCAGTTGCAGCCCCTTGAAGTTGGATGGTTTACTGGCCTCCCAATTGTTCCTCTATTCCTTCTCATGGGACCATACTTCCAGTAGCGACCTTCCTGGCCTTGAATGATCAGTGTTTGCAGATGGTTTGTTATTAACCGCAAAGAGCGCAAAGTAAACGCAAAGAAGCGCAAAGAGGGATGCACTCTCTCTTTGCGCTTCTTTGCGTTTCCTCTGCGCTCTTTGCGGTTATTCTCCCGGCAAGGGAGCCATAAAGAACATATCAGGAGGGATTACCGGCATTTGCCTGCCCGGCCCAGCCCTGTACGTCGACATCGGCATTTAAAAGGTTCAGGTCGAAGTAGATCTTTGCGGTGAGGAGGTTGGTGCATTGCTCATCGAAATCCGCCGCCATTGAACGGAGCGTGTCCACGGACAGTTTTTTGCGGAGGACACGATGGAGCGCCTGATCGGAAAGGCCGGAACTCAGGGTCTCGTCCAGGAGGGCTATATAGTTACGGAAGGTTATATCCTGGGCAAACGGATGCTCGTAGGCATTATTCCGTTCAGCATATTGAACCAGGCTTTCCCTGAAGTCTCTTGCTATCTTTTGATTTGCACGGAACTGTAAAGCAAGCGCCTCCTTCAGTTCTCTCGGCTTCTGTACATGTTTTTTTATATAGCCTGAAACACCATAAAGGGCTGCTATGCCCCCGAAAAACCCAAGAAGGAATAAAAGAGGTCCCATCGGCTTAAGGTAATATTTCCAAGGAAACAAAAATGCAACTACCGGACGAGTGGCGCTATAAACGTGTGCTTCCCGCTTTCATGAAGTGAGAAAGGTCCACAGTCCACGGTCCACAGACGAGTGTTTATGGCGGCAGATGCTTTTTGATAGGACGGCATAGGTGCGGGCAAGGTGTGCATTTGTGGTCATTACAGACGGGTTTTCAGCAGGGGGATCATTTCGTTTTTCCAGCTTAGGAAATCGCCTTGCAGGATGTGCTTCCTGGACTCTTTTACAAGCCATAGGTAGAAGGCGAGGTTTTGGACGGAGGCGATGGTAAGGGCCAGGTTTTCGCCTGCCTTGAAGAGGTGGCGGAGGTAGGCCTTGCTGTAGTAGTGGCTCATGGGACAGTCGATGCCTTCGTCGAGGGGGGTGAAGTCCCTTTCCCATTTTTTATTGTCGATGTTGATGATGCCTTTGGTGGTGAAGAGCATGGCGTTGCGGCCGTTGCGGGTGGGCATTACGCAGTCGAACATATCCACGCCGAGGGCAATGCATTCGAGTATGTTCCAGGGGGTGCCTACGCCCATGAGGTAGCGGGGCTTGTCTTTGGGCAGGGTTTCGCAGCAAAGCTGGCAGATCTCGTACATCACGGGCTCGGGCTCGCCTACGCTTAGTCCTCCTATGGCATGGCCGGTAGCGCCTTTGGAGGCTACGTATTCGCAGGATGCCTTGCGGAGGTCGTGGTACACGGCGCCCTGCGCTATGGGGAAGAGGTTTTGGGTGTAGCCGTATTTGTCCGGGGTGGAATTGAAGCGGTCAAAGCAGCGGTCGAGCCAGCGGTGGGTGAGGTTCATGGAGTCCTGTGCGTATTTGTATTCGGAATTGGCGGGAGGGCACTCGTCGAAGGCCATCATGATGTCCGCCCCGATGGTACGCTCTATATCCATTACGGTTTCGGGGGTGAAGAGGTGCTTGCTGCCGTCGATATGGCTTTGGAACACTACGCCTTCCTCGCTGATCTTGCGGTTGGCGGCGAGGGAGAATACCTGGAAGCCGCCGCTGTCGGTAAGTATGGGGCGGTCCCAGTTCATGAAGCGGTGGAGGCCGCCGGCGGCTTCCATGGTTTCCATGCCGGGACGGAGATACAGGTGGTAGGTATTGCCCAAAATGATGTGGGGGTCTACCTGTTCTTTCAGGTGCTGCTGGGTAACGGCTTTTACGCTGCCCACGGTTCCTACCGGCATGAAGATGGGGGTTTCTATCCTGCCGTGGTCGGTGGTGATGGTGCCGGCACGGGCGGCGGTTTGTTCGTCGGTTTTAAGCAGGTTGAAAGATAAAGCGGGCATAGGGGCGCAAGTTACGGAGGAAGGCGGAAGGTATAAGGCAGAGGGCCTTTTAGATGGAAGAAGCTTTTTGTAGGAGGCAGGCATTTTATGGGGAAGGGAAAATATTCAATAATCAACGCTCAATGTTCAATGTTCAAGGGGTTTCCAATTCAGGGACATACTTGAGAATTGAACATTGAGCGTTGATTATTGAATATTCTTCTAAGCTGAACGGTTGCAAGCCAGCCGCCTACGCCAAGGCTTCGGCGGCCAAGGCGGCTTCGCCATTTACCTTTTACCTTCTCCCCTTTCCCCTTATCTTCGTAAACATGCTTATGAGCTGGCAGGCTATTGTATTTTACGCCTTTTGTGCGGTTTGTGCGGTGCAACTGTATTACTATCTCTACTTTTTCAGGAGGCTGGCGGTTTACCGGCCAAAGGAAAGGCAGCAGACGCAGCAGCACCCCGTATCGGTGATCGTCTGCGCACGGGACGAGGACGAGAACCTGGCACGCAATCTTCCCGGCGTGCTGGTGCAGGAGTATTCCACTACCAACGAGGTGATCGTAGTAAATGATAACTCGCTCGATGATTCCAAGTACATACTGGCGGAGCTTCAGAAGACCTTTCGCAAGCTGCAGATCGTGGAGCTGTCGCAGGAAGCCAAGCTGATAAAGGGCAAGAAATACCCGCTGTCCATAGGCATCAAGGAAGCCAAGCATGAAGTGCTGCTGCTTACCGATGCGGATTGCGTGCCGGCCAGCGAGCACTGGATGTTCCATATGCAGTCCGGCTTTGCCGAGGGCATCGAGGTGGTGCTGGGTTATGGCGCTTATACACGCGGGCCGGGGTTCCTGAACAAGGCCATCCGCTTCGAGACCTTTCACACCGCCCTCCAGTACTTCAGCTATGCGCTGGCGGGAAAGCCCTACATGGGCGTGGGACGCAACCTGGCATACCGTAAAGACCTTTTCTTCCGCAATAAAGGCTTCTCCTCCATCAACCATATTCCGAGCGGTGATGACGACCTGTTTATCAACAAGGTGGCTACAAAGAACAATACGGCCATTATGATACGCCCGGAATCCTTTACCCAGTCGAAGCCCAAGCAAACCTGGAAGGACTGGATGCGTCAAAAGGCCCGCCATTATACTACAGGCAAGTTTTACAAATCATCTCATAAGTTCCTGCTGGGGCTGTACACGGGAAGCTTCTTTCTTTTTTACCCGCTGTTCATTGCGTCCATGCTGCTGTTCGACTGGCGCTGGCCGCTCATTCCTTTCGTGCTGCGCCTGGGCGTACTTGCTTTTACATGGAAGAAAACCATGAAAAAGCTGGGTGAGGAAGACCTGTTCCCCTGGTTTATCTTCTGGGATATATGGATGTTCTTCTACTACATCATCTTTGCTCCCGCGTTGTGGAAGAGGCCAGCGAAGCGGTGGAGCTGATTTCACGCAAAGGCGCAAAGAAGCAAAGGTTAGGTGGGAGAAGCTTTTATGCCGGGCAGCCATCTGTGGCAATACTCAATACTCAGTGCTCAATTTTCAAGTACGTTCGGTGGTCGGTCGTCTCTTATCGGTTATCTTCTCTTTGCGCCTTGGCGTCCTGGCGGTTAATCCTCTACAGATGCTAATTTTACAACCATGGATATTCTACTGAAGTATTTCTCTGACTTTACGGCGAGGCAGGTGGAGCAGTTCAGGGCGTTGGAGGGATTGTATAAGGAATGGAATGCTAAGATCAATGTGATTTCCCGGAAGGATATAGATAGTCTTTATGAAAAGCATGTGCTGCATTCGTTGGCTATTGCGGCGGCGTTTGAGTTTCCGAAGGGGGCTGAGGTGGTTGATATTGGTACGGGGGGAGGATTTCCCGGTGTGCCGCTGGCTATATTTTTTCCCGGGGTGAAGTTCCTGTCGGTGGATAGTATTAATAAGAAGCTGAAAGTGATCGATGCGGTGAAGGAAGCCATCGGGCTGCCCAACCTGGAGACGAGGCATAGCCGTGCAGAAGATATAAAGGACCGCAAGTTTGATTTTGCGGTGAGCAGGGCGGTGGCACCGCTGAAGGACCTGCTGCGGTGGAGCAGGCCGCTGCTGAAGAATTCCACCTTCCGGCAAGATGCGGGGGATGGACAGGGAACGCTATTGCGGTCGGGTCTTATTTGCTTGAAGGGCGGTGATTTGGCGCAGGAGATCCATGAAAGCGGGGCACGGCCGAGGAGCGTGGAGATCAGCAGTCTTTTTGAAGAAGAGTATTTTAAGGAGAAGTATATTCTTTATGTAGCGGCGGGCCGGTAGCCGGAAGCCATAAGTCGGAAGTCGTAAGTCCTTTCTACTGGTAGTTAGAGCTTTGGTTAACCGCAGAGAGCGCAGAGCATACGTTACAT
>DASWNB010000051.1:0-4342 GCA_036399455.1 Flavisolibacter sp.
CCGGCGAAACCATCAGGGCACACATCAACTTCATGAAGCTGTTCAGCAATGAAGTGGAAGTAAAGGATATCGAGCTCCAGAATATTACCGCCAAGATCAAACGCGTTCTCCCCGATACCGTATTCAATTTCCAGTACATAGTAGACGCCTTCGTGACCCAGTCTGCGGCGCCCGACACGGCCCAGGCTGCGCCGATGAAAATGGACATCAGCGACATTACCCTTGAGAACGTAAGGCTCCAGCTCAACGATGCCGTTACCGGCAACGACATGAACGTGCACATAGGCAACCTGGCCGCAACCATAGATTCGCTGGATCTTGCCACACAGCACTACGGCATCCACACCCTTATCGTCCGAAACACCAGGGCACGCATCCGCCAGAGCAAGCCTCTGGTAACACCCGAGCCGGTGAGCAAGGACCTGGCCGAAGCCGCAGCACCCAGTCCCATGCAACTGGGCATCGGCACCGTGGAATTCAGCAACGTGAACGTGGATTATGGCAACGATGTTTCCGCCTTCTATACCGCTCTTAACCTGGGCAGGCTGAAAGTGGATGCCAAACTGATCGATCTCCAGAACCAGCGCATACACCTGGATGAGCTGACGCTCGACCGCTCCGTATCGCTCATCCGCCTGGGCAACAAGCCCGCCGCAGAAGTGGTGGCAAAAGAAATCGAGCAGGAAGTGGCCGCCCAGGCACAGAAGGGATGGGACTTCCGGGTTGATAAGATCCGTATAGACAACAACGTCTTCCAGTTCGATAACGACAATACGCCGGCTCAGGCTTACGGCATGGACTTCGCCCACATGAGGGCTGACAGCTTCTCCCTGTTCGTGGATAATTTCATCTTCAAGCCCGACTCTATTTACGCTAACGTTACTGAAGGAAGGTTCAAGGAGAAAAGCGGCTTCCGCCTGAATGAGCTTCGCGGGGGTCTTTTGTATGCTTCCAAACAGGCTTATCTCAAAGACCTGTACATCCGCACGCCGGGAACGGAGCTGAAAAGAAACCTGATGCTGGAATACGCCTCCCTTGACGCGTTAACGACCAATTTTCCCGCTACCCTGCTCAACATAGAAATAGAGAACAGTACGGTGCAGGTAAGGGATATCCTTGCCTTTGCGCCCCAGTTGCGGACGCATCCCGCCTTTGCCAATCCTAACGACATCTGGCACCTGCACATCGTGGGCAGCGGCAATATCATGGACCGCCTCAACTTCGAAAGCCTTCGCTTCGATGGCCTGAGCAATACACAACTGGATGCCGAGGGTGTGCTGGCCAGCGTGACCGATCCAAACCAGGCGGGCGGCACCTTCACCATCCACCGCCTTCACACCACGCAAACCGATCTTTCGCTGTTTACGGGTGGCCAGCGGCTGTCAAACGCCCAGATCAACCTTCCCGAAACCTTCGACATCAACGGAACGATTAATGGCAATGCCAGCCGTCTCACTACCAACCTGAATGTAAATACCTCCATGGGCTTTGCGGCATTGAACGGCACGTTCGGCAATCTTACCGTACCCGATGCTGCTACCTATAACGCAACGGTCCGCACCAGCGGCCTGCGCATAGGCAGCATCATCCGCCAGCCGGACGTAGGCTCGCTTTCCGCACGCTTTACGATGCGCGGCCGCGGCCTTACGCCCGCCACCATGAACACGGTGTTCAACGGTTATGTGAACAGCTTTGGCTACAACAACTACGCTTACCGCAACATAGCGCTCAGCGGCTCGCTCAGGAAAACCCTGTTCGACGTGACGGTAGACAGCAAAGACCCGAACGCCTACCTGAACCTTGCCGTGACCGGCAACCTGTCGGACCAGCCATCGTTCCAGGTAAATGGATTTATAGACAGCCTGAAGACCATGCCGCTCCACTTCACCACGCAGCCGATGGTTTTCCGCGGAAAGATAGAAGGCGATATTCCTTCCCTCGATCCCAACAACCTGGAAGCCGATGTGATGATCACCAACGCGCTGCTGGTATCGGGCACAGACCGGCTGCCGCTTGATACGGTGCACCTGGTTTCGGGCAGTACCGACACGGCTAATTTCATTCGTCTTACCTCAGATATAGCCAGCGCAGAAATGACGGGACAGTACCGCCTGGCGGACATGGGCTTTATCATCCAGAATACCATCCAGCCTTACTTTTCCGTGGCGCCTTACACCCCCGTGAAGAACATACAGCCCTATGACTTCACCTTCCGCGCCGACCTGGTTTACTCGCCGGTGTTCGCTTCCTTTATGCCCGGGTTTACGGCGGCCGAAACCATTCATGCCGAAGGGCGGATGGCTACGGGCGAAGGATTGAACGCCCTGGTAAGTGCGCCTTACGTGGAAATGAACGGGAACCAGATCAACGACCTGGACCTGACCGTACGCACTGGCGACAGCGGCATGGTCATAAACGGAACGGTGGCCCACCTGGTGAGCGGCAACAGCATGGATATATACAATGTACAGGTGAACGCCACGGCCCTCAACAACAACATCAACTTCAGCCTGGGCATCGACGATAAGAACGGCAATGACAAGTACCGGCTGGCGGGACTGTTCACGCAGCCATCCCCCGGCGACCTGCGCATACAGCTCAGCACAGATACCCTGCTGCTGAACTATGATCCCTGGACCGTTACTCCGGGCAACTCCATTTCCATTGTAGACAACCAGATCATAGCAAACAACTTCCAGCTCCAGAGAGGCGAGCAGCAGCTTAGCCTGCAGAGCGGAGCGGGCAGCAACCCGCCGCTGGACGTCCGCTTCAGCAATTTCCAGATAGGCACCATCACCGGCTTCCTGAAATCGGATTCTGTGCTGGTGGACGGAACCACCAACGGAACCGTAACGCTGCGGAACCTGATGACGGTTCCCGTATTCACCAGCGACCTTACCATCACCAACCTGAGCATGAGGCAGGATACGGTGGGTAACGTGGCCCTGCAGGTAAGCTCCAACGGCGGCAGCTATAACACCAACATGACCCTTACAGGACGCGGCAATGACGTAGCCCTTACCGGCAGCTTTACACCCCAGGCCAAGGACGTGGCGCTGGACCTCGACCTGGCCATACGGCGCCTGGACATGAACAACCTGGAAGGCGCCATGAAGGAATTCATCAAATCAGCCTCGGGCTCGGTGAACGGAACCGTAGCCATCAACGGCACCACTTCCGACCCGGACGTTAACGGGCGCATCAACTTCGACAGCACTACCATTACCACCATCATGCTTGGCGGTCCGCTGACCATCAACAACGAAACGCTGAACGTGACCAATGAAGGCTTTGTCTTCGACAACTTCACCATCCGCGACTCGGCGCAAAATACCCTTAACATCGACGGTGATGTGTCCACTACCAATTTCATTAACTATGACTTCGACCTGTGGGTGGAAGCACGCAACTTCAGGGCGCTCAATACCACCAAGCAGGATAACGATATTTATTACGGCCAGCTTTACCTGACCACCGACCTGCATATTGCCGGGAACGAAAAAGAGCCGGTAATGGATGGTTCGTTAAGAGTGATCGACGGCACCAACCTGTCGATCGTCATCCCGCAGGCGGAGCCGGGTGTGGTGCAGCGGGAAGGCATCGTGGAGTTCGTGGATTTTGATTCGCCGGAAAACGATTCGCTCTTCCTTGCTTATGATTCGCTCAACCAGGCAGGCATTATGGGCTTCGACATTGCCGCCAACATACAGGTGGATAAGGAAGCTATCTTCAACATCATCGTGGATGCCGCCAGCGGCGATTTTGTAAACCTCCAGGGCGAGGCCACGCTTTCGGCCGGCATCGATCCCAGTGGAAAGATCACGCTGACCGGCCCGTACGAAATAGAACAGGGTTCTTACCAGTTCTCCTTCAACTTCCTAAAGCGCCGCTTCACCATGCAGAAGGGCAGCCGCATTGTATGGATGGGTGAGCCTACCAACGCACAACTGGACGCCACCGCTATTTACGAGGCCAACATAGCCCCGCTGGACCTGGTAGCCAACCAGCTCGACGAAGCCCAGCGTAATTTCTACCTGCAGAAGCTGCCCTTCCAGATCATGCTGAACCTGGACGGCGAGATGCTGAAACCGATTATCACCTTCGACATACAATTACCGGAAGAAAGAAACTACAATGTAAGCGGAGATGTGGAGACGAACGTAAGGAACCGCCTGGGCCAGCTTCGCCAGGAGCCTTCGGAACTGAACAAGCAGGTATTTGCCGTGCTGCTGCTCAACCGCTTTGTAGGTGAGAACCCCTTCCAGTCCGCTGGCGGTGGCGGCGGACTGAACGCCGGAGCCTTTGCCCGCCAGAGCGTAAGCAAGCTGCTGACCGAGCAACT
>DASWNB010000052.1:0-4600 GCA_036399455.1 Flavisolibacter sp.
TCTTCCTCCAGCAGTCCCTTCATTGTCAGCACGTAGCGCATGGTCTCGTCCTCATTGCTGAAGATTTTGAGGGCTTTATTCAACTGCGCCGAAACCTCCAGCATATCCTGCTGCTCGTCCGAGCCCTGGTTAACAAAATAGTCGGGGTGGTATTTACGGGTCAGCTCAAAATATTTCTTCCGGGCCTCGTTCCTGTCAACCTTCAGTTTTACCGGCAGTTCAAATAGTTCAAAATAATTCATCAGCTTGGGCCTCTGGGAAAGTTTATTCCTTAGTTTAGGTTACAAAATTAACCCGTACGGCTACAAATAATGGTAACAAAGCGTGAAATACTGACTGATGCAGAGATCATTGAGGGATTATCCGGCCAACGGCCCGGCGATGCCGCCATACGCTACCTGTACCAGGCTTATTTCGAGCCTACCGGCCGCTACGTGGTGAACAACAATGGAAGCTGGCAGGATGCGGAAGATATCTTCCAGGAAGTGGTGGTGGCCTTTATCCACCTGGTGCGGCAGAACCGCTTCAGGGGCGAGTCCAGTATCAAGACCTTCCTCTATTCGCTTAACCGCAACATGTGGCTGAACGAACTGAAACGAAGGGACAGGGCAAAGGTCCGCGAAACCCGCTACGAATCCGCCCGCCCGGCGGAAGAAGAGCAGGCCGGCAGGCTGGTGGAAGGCCGCGAGGCAACAGCCGGACTGATGGAGCTGTTCGGGAAGCTGGGGGATAACTGCAAGACCATCCTGCTGCTGTTTTATTACGAGAACCGGCCGATGAAGGACATCCTTACGGCGCTTCATTACGAGAACGAGCAGGTGGTACGCAACAAAAAGTACAAATGCCTGAAAAAGCTGGAGCAGATGATCCGGGACAATCCCGGCCTCCACCGGCAGTTAAAAAGTTTTTTACATGGATGAATCTTTACACCCACAGGAAGAACAAATACTCCGCTACCTCGATGGTGAAATGACCGCTGAGGAAAAAGCGGCCTTCGAAGCGCAGCTTGCTTCGGACGCCGCCCTGCGGGAGCAGGTGGAAGCGATGCGCTTTTCGGTGGAAGCCGCCGCCCTTTACGGCGTGCACACCCAGGTAGCCTCCATCCACCTCGAAGCCGTTGCGCAGTATTCGCCCGCCCGTAAGCAGGGCCGGGTGGTTCCCTTCCGCCGGGTGGTTCGCTACACTATGGCCGTTGCTGCCAGCATACTGCTGATCTTCATTGCCGTGCAGGGTTACCGGTTCTACAACCTCACTCCCGAAGGATTGTATGAAGATTCCTTTATTGCTTACAACCTGTCGCCTGTCCGCGGAGACGAGCCCGGGTTCACCGACCTTGAAAAAGCCTATTCCGAAGAACAGTACAGCGCAGTAGTGCGCATGGCCAAAGAAAAAGGACGCGTACTCGGCCCCCGTGAAGTATTCGTGGCGGGATTGTCCAGCCTCCACCTCAACGACGCCTCCGCCGCCATACCCTGGTTCCGCAGGCTCAACGAGCAGGGCAATCCCTTCCAAGCCGATGCAGAGTTCTATCTCTCCCTGGCCTACCTGAAGGACAAGGACTATGACCGTGCCCTTTCCCTCATGCAAAAGATCCGCTCGCATCCCCGGCATCCCTACCACGACCGTATCACGCGGAGGATGATCAATGATACCAGGATGCTGAAGTGGAAATGAGGGGCGTGAATCGTGAATCGTCAATCGTGAATGGGGTTGCTTGCGGGGGCAGATGCTTTTTGTGGCGGACGTTCAGAGTCAATTTTCAATTCTCACGGAGGCACCGATTGGAGAATATACTTGAGTATTGAGCGTTGAATATTGAAAATTAGAGAACAGGATACCCTGCTAAAGAAAAGCTTCTTACACCTTAAACAACCGTATTCACGATTCACGTCTGCGCCTGAAGAACCAGAAACAACAAACTACAAACAAGAAACTCCCGCCGATCCACCACCAGTAAGTGGGGGAGGAGGCGGGAAAATAATTTCCTATGAAAACCAGGTGAGCCCAGTAGGAAGGATGCTTCATCCGGGGATGGATGGAAGCGTCTGAAAGGTAGTCGAGCTTTGCACGGCGCACCGCATCCGCAATGGCAAGGCCCTCCTCCAGGTAGCCGTGAACCCTGTTTGCCAGGTAAGCGGTTGCCTGGTCATCGGCCTTCCATAAAGAAGTTATTATGTTGGGGCAGCCCGCATAGGCAAAGGCCCGGCTGAGGCTCATGACTCCTTCGCCCCGCTGCAGAACGCCGGCGCCGGTTTCGCAGGCGCTGAGGATGACCAATCGCGTATGCTGCAAAGGAAGGTTGTAGATTTCCTGTCCGTATAAAAGATAGTCGCTGCGGCTCCTGCTGCCGAAAGGAGCAAGTGCAATGTAGGAAAGATCGTTCCTTGCAGTGTTGGCGCTTGCATGCGTGGCCAGGTGCAGGATGGGATAGCGGCCGATGTTCTCCAGCAGTTTCTGCTTGGTAGCCTGCTCTCCCGTATATTTCTCTCCTTTTATATTTTCCACCTCGCTTCCTGAATACCGCAGGGGCGTGAGTTCCACCAGGCTGTCGCTGTAACCGTTTTCTGAAAAAGGAGCAAAGGCCAGCGTGCTGCTGCCGGACAGGTCTCCCTTTTCTTTTTGCAGCAGCGCCGTTGAATACTGGTACTGCACCGTAAAGTCTTCCAGCAGGTAACGCCCCGCACTGTCCTTCAGGGCTTCAAAAGGAAGATAGTTCAGCTCATCGTCGGGGATGATTACAAGCCTGCTGATTGTTTCCTTGTCCAATTCATTGAAGAAAAGACGGTACAGCCTGGCCGAAAGCGAATCATCAGGCGGGAGGCTGCTGTTGCGGAGCATCTGCGTCAGCTTCAGCACCTCGTGCGTAAATGCCGGGGGGAGAGGCTTCTGGCTTACACTGTTACCTGCGCTGGATACCACAAAGGTGGTAAGCTTGTCTTCCGACAGGTGGAAGGAAACGACGGCGCCTTTATCATCCAGTATTTTCCTGCGGATATATTCCATTGAAGGAATATCGTTATAAGCTTCCGGTCCCAGCGACCGCGAAACCTGCTCCTGCAGTCTTCCCAATTGTATTTCATTTTCCCTGATAGCTGCCGCTGTGCGGGCAATCTCGCCGCTGTCCGAAATTGCTGCTGCGCGAAGCGAAAGGCGTGTGATCTCCATCCTCAATTTCTTCTCCTGCTTTCTCAGCGTGCTGTCGCCTGCACCCATGCGGGCATTCACCTGCTGGTTAAAGGCCAGCACGGAAGCTTTGTTTTTTTGATCAAAAAACCAGGCTTCTTCGAGGTATTCGTTCTCACCCGTTTTTTGGTACAGCTCGCAGGCGATGTCGATGGGCTTGCCGTGCACCAGGTATTTTATGTGGTTGAGAAAGAGGCGGGCCTCATCGCTGTCGTAGCTGCGCTCCACGTAGTCGATCAGGCGGAAGGCCGAACGGTAGGCTTCCAGTTCTTCCTTTGCCCACGACAGGCCGCCGCTTTGAACGTACAGTGCGTGCAATGCATCCGCTTTAGCGGTAAGCGTGTTAAAAAGATTGATATAGGAAAAAACGCCGGAAAAGGTTTGGGGATTGGATGTCCTTTCCATGCGGGAGTAAGCAGGATAGAATTGGTGCAGCGCCTGCTGGTAATGCTCCAAAGCCCTGGCCGGATTTTGATGAAGCAGCTCCAGGTCGCCGAGGCTTTTCAGAACAAGGCCGTATGCTACGTTGGGATTGCCGGCATTGTACCGGCGGTTCATAGCAATCCCCTGGTTAAAATAATGGCGTGCTGAATCGTACTGCCCCAGGTTGAAATGCGCAAGGCCCATATCATTGTACAACCGCACCACGCGGCCGTTGGCATAGTTCACCTTTCTGAAATAGTCCAGCGCCTTGCCTGCTGCGCCGAGGTTGAGGTTGATGATGCCCGTGTTGTGGTTGATCTCGTTGGTGTTGATGCCGTAGGGAAGTATTTTCCGGTAGATGCTGTTGGCGGCATCGTATTCTTCCAGCGTAGTGTGGGCGGATGCGAGGTTGATGAGATAATTTACCAGCAAGTCCCGGTAATAGGGATGGTTGCGGGGCAGCACATCGGCCGCTTTCTGGAAGTAGTTCTTTGCCTGCCGGAAGTTGCCCGTGGCAAAATGTATGGCGCCCAGGTTGTTGTACAGTCTTTCCTCGCCATTCAGGGTAACACTGTATTGCTGCTTTACCTTTTCGGCCCAATGCAGGTAAGCCAGGGCGGAATCGTACTGGTTGCGGTTGTAGTGTATGATGCCGGAAAAAAGGAGGGGATGGAACAGCAGCGAGTCTTCTATCCACGGCGACCGCTTTTCTACCGCGATCGCCTGCCGGTAATAACCCAGCGCCTCGTTCTGCCGGTCAAAATAATGCTCCAGCTCACCCGTCTTGAAGTAAATAAAAAAAGCCAGCGAATCCATCTGCGACGCCTTAGCCGGAACCTTCGCCAGCAGTCCCCGGAAGCTTTCGAGCGCCTGCCGGTTCAGCTCCGCTTCTTTCTCCTCATCATAATCCTCTGCACTTCCAACAGCCAGCGCCTGGTGGTAAATATGGTCGGCCTGCCGGTACTGCTCCATAAAAGCAGCATCGGGAGCCTGC
>DASWNB010000053.1:0-4368 GCA_036399455.1 Flavisolibacter sp.
GCGACCTCGCCCCAACGATCCTGAAGATGATGGGGCTACCGGTACCGGCTGAGATGACGGGGGATGTGCTGATTGGATGACCGATAACCGACCACCGATAACCGAGTCTTAGGTGCCCAGCCGCTCTCCCATCGGTCATCGGTTATCGGTGGTCGGTTATCCACTCGAAAACCTTAGCTTGCAACCTCATTGGCCTGTGAGCAAGCTTCGTCTCCATATTATTTCCCTTTTTCTCGGCTGCCTGGTGTTGCTGCCCCTGGTGTTTTCGGGGGGATTGCAACTGTTCCAGGTGTACCTGAAGTATCGTGCCGAGCACCGGCTGGAAACCGAAGTCCTGCAAACGCTTTCCGTTCCCGAGCATAAGGTGCAGTGGGTTGAAGAAGGCCGCGAGTTTATGGTGGACGGCCGCATGTTTGACCTGAAAAGCTATTCGGTGCAGAACGGGATCCTTACAGCCTGGGGCGTGTTTGATGAAGAAGAAACACAGGCCATGGCCCTCCTGAACCATTTCAACGACAGGCAGCAGGACCTGCTCATCATCCGCCTCCTCTGGTTCACGCAATGCCTGGTAGTGCTGGGCGGACTAGTGATCGCCATCATGCCCCCGCCTGCACCGCGCCAAAAATTCTGCTCTTATTTCTCCTTTCATACCAACCCCTTCTCCAACCCACCAGACCATCCCCCGCGAGTCCTGTTGTCTGCTATTTGATTTAATCGGAATTAACCGGAGAAGAGGCGTAAGGCAGAAGGTAGAAGGTGTAAGGCTTACGGCTTAAGACTTACGACTTACGACTTACGACTTGCAGCTTAGTGCTCCTTTGCGCTCCCCGCGTCTTCGTGGTTACATTGACTCACTAATTCCAACTACTACAAATGAAAAAAGCTTTAGGGCTGGGGATTTGCCTTGGCCTGTCATTACTTGCTTATACACAGGATACGCTTCCGGAAAACAGGATGGAAGACGTATTGATCTACTCCAGCAAATTCGCAGAACGAAAAAGGAACATCGTACAGAAAATTGACATAGTCTCGGCGCAGCGCATAGCGCAGATGAATGCACAGAACACGGGCGACCTGCTCATCAACACGGGCAACGTGTTCGTCCAGAAAAGCCAGCAGGGTGGAAGCAGTCCCGTGATACGGGGCTTTGAAGCCAGCCGCGTATTGCTGGTGGTGGATGGCATACGCATGAACAACGCCATCTACAGGGCCGGCCACCTTCAGAACGTGATCACGGTTGACCAGAACATGCTCGAAAGAGTGGAAGTGCTGTACGGCCCCGCCTCCACGCTCTATGGCAGCGATGCCCTCGGCGGCGTGGTGCACTTCAGGACCAAGATGCCCCGCCTGTCCACAAGCAACAAAACGCTCTGGACCGGCTCCGGCTTCGCACGATACAGCAGCGCCAACAACGAGCAGACCGGCCACTTCGACCTGAGCATAGGCGGCCGCAAATTCGCCTGGCTCCAGTCTTACAACTACAGCGATTTTGGCGATATGAAGATGGGCAGCAATTACCCGGACAAGTATCCCAACTTCGGCCGCAGGTCGCAGTATGTAGATTACATAAATGGGGTGGATTCTATAGTGCGTAACCCGGATGACCGGGTACAACGCTTTTCGGGTTACCGCCAGTGGGATATTACGCAGAAGCTGCTGTACCGTCCCGGCGAAAGGGTAAGCCACCTGCTCAACCTCCAGTACTCCAACTCCGGCAACATCCCGCGCTACGACAGGCTGCAGGATATACGTAACGGTGCGCTGCGCTACGCCCAGTGGTACTACGGGCCGCAGTTGCGGGGACTGGCCGCCTATGAGCTGAACGTAAAAAGCCTGGGATGGCTGGACGAATTCCGGTCCATCCTCAGCTACCAGCACATAGAGGAAAGCAGGCACCAGCGCGACTACAGGAGGTACGACCGCCTGGACAACCGGCTGGAAAACCTGGAAGTGCTGGCCCTGACCCTGGATGGCCGTAAGCTCTGGGGAGCCAATGAGCTGACGCTTGGCGCCGATGCCCAACTGAACTACCTGGATTCAAGGGCTTTCAGGAAGAACATACAGACAGGAGCCACTTCACCGCTGGACAGCCGCTATCCCAACGGCGACAACCGCATGCACTACTTCGGCGTTTATGCGCAGCACCTGCTGAAATTCGGCAACGGCCGTTTCGTACTGAACGACGGCATTCGCTTCCAGGCCAACAGCCTGCGTTCCAGCATAGCGGATAATTCCTTCTTCAACTTCCCCTTCACGGAAATAGAGCAGGACAATTTTGCCGTTACGGGCAACCTGGGACTGGTGTACATGCCTTCGGAGCAGTTGAGGCTCAACCTGGGACTAGCTACCGGCTTCCGTGCCCCCAACATCGATGACCTGGCCCGCATCTTTGAATCCAACACCGCCTCGCGGCAACTGATCGTTCCCAATCCGGACATCAGGCCCGAGTACACCTACAACGTGGATTTCGGCATTTCACAAACAGTGGCGGAGAAGGTGCGCTTCGAGGTGAGCGGGTTCTATACCTGGTTCAGGAATGCCATCGCGCTGTCGGCTTTCCGGCTTAACGGGCAGGATTCGGTGAACTACAACGGCAGCATGAGCAAGGTGTTTGCCAACCAGAACGTGAACAAGGCCTTTCTTTACGGCTTCAACTCACAGCTTTCGGTCGACTTCACCCGCAGCCTGCGCTTTCTTACCACCATCAACTATACGTATGGAAGGCTGAAGCCGGGCAGCGGAGGCGAAGTGCCGCTGGATCACATTCCTCCCGTTTACGGCAAAACCTCGGTGTCCTACATGAAGGAGCGCTTCAGCGTGGAGGGGTATGCCCTGTACAATGGCTGGAAAAAGCTGAAGGACTACAATCCCAGCGGCGAGGACAATGCCCAGTATGCTACTCCGCAGGGAACGCCTTCGTGGATCACCTTCAACCTGAAGTCGACCCTACAACTGCACAAGAACCTGGCGTTCCAGGCCGGCGTTGAGAACATCTTCGACCGCAACTACCGCTACTTTGCCTCGGGTTTTTCGGCCCCTGGCAGAAATTTTATTGTAGCTCTAAGAACAACCTTCTAAACAGACCTCATGGCAACTACACAACGGCAGGCAAAGCTGATACGATGGTTCCGCTGGATCCACCGCAAGGTGGCGCTGGTGCTGTTTGTCTTTTTCCTGCTGGTTACCATTACCGGTCTTTTGCTGGGATGGAAAAAGCATGCGGGCCTGCTGGCGCCCACACAGAAGGGCGTTTCGGTCAACACGGCGGCCTGGCTGCCGATGGACAGCCTTTCCAGGATGGCCATGCGCTACCTGCACGATTCGGTAGACCGCAACCTTTCCACGGAGCTGGACCGCATCGACATCCGTCCGCAGAAAGGCATTGCCAAGTTTGTATTTGCCGATCATTACTGGGGCCTCCAGCTTGACTGCACTACCGGCCGCCTGTTGCTGGTGGAGAAGCGAAGCAGTGATTTCATAGAAGACCTGCACGACGGCTCCATCATGGACAGTCTTGCAGGCACCGGCGACGAACAACTGAAGCTGGGATATACCACCATCATGGGTCTGAGCCTGCTGATGCTTTGCATCAGCGGTTTCTGGCTGTGGTATGGCCCGAAGAGGCTTCGGAAGCAGAAGAGGGGAGGGCCGTGAATGGTGGATGACGTGAATGGCGAATGGTCACTGGTGAATGCGGTCGCTTAGAGGGGGAGATACTTTTCTTTAGCGGGTAGTCATTCCCTCGAATTCTCAATAATCAATGCTCAATATTCAGGGACGTTCCTGGATATTGAGCATTTTTATTTTGGAAACGCCGTTGAGCATTGAACATTGATTATTGAATATTTTCCTAAGGACTGCCTGCTAACGAAAAGACTCTTACACCTTAAACGACCTATTCACGATTCACGATTGACGATTCACGACTTCCCTCCATCGTAAATCCACTATCGCCGCCCGTAGATTTCCTAATAAAATCGAGTCTTTTTACCAATTTCCGACAAAGGAAGCAGCATACGACAAGAAAATTTGTCTAAATTACAGGCAACCAAACCGGGAGTATGACCGAGGAAGCCATTTTACAAGGCTGTTTAAAAAACAACGCCGCCGCGCAGAAAGAGCTCTACTACAAGTACAGTTCCAAAATGCTGGCAGTTTGTTACCGATATGCTCATAACCGCGAGGATGCCGAAGATATGCTGCAGGATGGGTTCATCAAGGTGTTTTCACAGATACACACTTTTGAGAACCGGGGAGCACTGGAAGGATGGATACGCAGGATCGTGGTTCACACATGTATCAATGTTCTCAAAAAGAACAAGCGCTTTAACGAAAGCGTGGACATTATACATGCCACAGGCGCCCAGG
>DASWNB010000054.1:0-2603 GCA_036399455.1 Flavisolibacter sp.
ATGGAGGGGGCGCTCAAAGCTGCACCAGCTCTTGCAGACAAAAAGGAAGAAGGACTGTTGGTAAACATCCTGACCGGGCTTAAAAAACCAAGCTTTAATTCAGCTGCAATTTCTCCTGCGGAAGGGTTAAACGAAAGCCAGCAGGCAGCCGTAACAAAAATCATCGAAGGCAATGAGCTTGCTATCGTTCATGGCCCACCGGGAACCGGCAAGACCACTACGCTCATACAAGCCATCAAAGCAATGTTACACATGGAGCGGGACCGCATACTTGTTGTTGCACCTTCAAACGCAGCTGTAGACCTGTTAACGGAGCGACTTTCCGCCGAAGACCTGAACGTCGTACGGGTTGGCAACCCTGCCCGCGTTTCCGAGCGGTTGATGTCACTTACACTGGACAGCAGGATCGCAGCACATCCGAGAGCAAAGGAGATGAAGCGGCTCAAAAAACAGGCAGCAGAATTCCGCGACATGGCGCAGAAGTATAAGCGGAGCTTTGGTCCACAGGAGCGCGAACAACGCAAAGCCCTGTATACTGAAGCACGCGCCATTGCCCAGGAAGTGGAACGAACAGAACAATACATTGTAGAAGATATACTGGCGAAGGCGGAAGTGATTACGGCCACACTTGCAGGTGCCAACCACTATTCCGTGCGCCACCTGAAATACAAGACTGTTGTGATTGATGAAGCAGGGCAGGCACTGGAACCGGCTTGTTGGATACCGATCCTGAAAGGGCGGAAACTGGTGATGGCTGGCGACCACCAGCAGCTTCCGCCGACCATAAAATCGGCAGCCGCTGCCAGGGGCGGACTAAGCATTACCCTAATGGAAAAATGTGTCGCACTTCACCCCGAAGCAGTTGTGTTGCTCCAGGAACAGTACCGCATGCACCAAACCATCATGAACTTTTCTTCTGACACTTTTTACGGGGGTAAGGTGAACGCACACCACTCGGTGGCGGAACATTTACTCTTTGCAGGCGACAACCCCCTGTTGTTTATCGACACTGCCGGCTGCGGTTACGAGGAAAAGATGGAAGGCACAGGCACTTCCAACGAGGAGGAGGCGGGCTGCCTCATACGGCACCTCACCGGGCTGGCTAATCTCCTGGAAACCACTAATGGAGCTTTCCCCTCGATAGCTGTGATCAGTCCTTACAAACACCAGGTGGAGGTGCTGAAGCAGGCTGTTGTAGCAGCCCCTGCACTGAATGTACACAGAGTTTCCATAGAAGTAAATACAATTGATTCCTTCCAGGGGCAAGAGCGGGACGTGGTATATATCAGTATGGTGCGCAGCAACTCCTCGGGCATCATTGGCTTTTTATCAGACATACGGCGGATGAATGTGGCGATGACCCGTGCGCGAAAAAAGCTTGTGGTGGTCGGCGATAGTGCCACCCTATCACGGCATCCGTTTTACGAGGCCTTTATTGCCTATTGCCAGCAACAGGAAGCCTACGCAAGTGCCTGGGAATTCATGGACCTCTAAACCTTTTACGCCGTCGTGCGTTAACCCCTATTCTGCCGCCGCCCAAGGGAGGCGCGTAAAAATTTTACGAACCATCAGCAGGTAAGGCCCGGTAAATGCAGGAGCAAGAGAGGCACTTCGCATAGCAAAGCCGGACATACTGTAGCTTAAACGAATTTTAAATGAAACACATCTGCATTTGCCTGCTGGGAATCCTGTTTACCATTTCCGCTTCTGGGCAGGTTGAGGAAGAGTATGTAGACAACAGCCAGATCGTACAGGTCAACAGCAATGCCCTATATGGCAAAGTTGTCGATGCGTCATCAAAAGGCATGCAGGCTGTATCTGTACAGCTCTATGCAGGTCGGGGCAAAGACAGCCTGATAGCAGCCATGTTCACGCGTCCCAATGGAGATTTCAGGTTTGCGAACCTGCCCCGCCGCGATTCTTTCACACTGGTGATCTCGGCTGTAGGTTACCTGGGAAAGGAACAAACGGTTTCTTTCGCAGGAGGTTTTAACGAACGGGAGGAAGTGCTTTTAAAAAAAGACCTGGGTAATGTGACCCTGGAACCTGATGTGCAAACTTTGACCGGGGTAGTAGTAACGGCCCAGCGGCCAGCGCTGGAAATGGGTATCGATCGCCGGGTGTTCAATGTAGATCGAAGCCTGACGGCAACTGGTGGTACGGCCGTGGACGTGATGAAGAACATACCCTCTGTAACCGTCGACGTTGACGGTAATGTAACCCTTCGGAACAGCAGCCCGCAGGTCTTTGTGGACGGTCGTCCCACGATACTGACGCTTGACCAGATCCCCGCAGATAACATCGAGCGGGTAGAACTGATCACCAATCCTTCTGCTAAGTTTGATGCGGCCAGCACGGGTGGCATCATCAATGTAGTACTCAAAAGAAATAAGCGGGTTGGCTTTAACGGTGTGGCTTCAGCAGGTGCGGGTCTTCCAAATATTCTCAATGGCAACCTCAGTCTCAATGCCCGCCAGGGAAAGTTCAATTTCTTCGCCAGTGGCAGTTACAATCGTTCCGGCGGCGAGAATAAAGGACGTACACAAAGGCAAAATAAAGGAGCCGGCGGGATTACCGACTACTTCAACCAGTCTTCAGAAAAT
>DASWNB010000055.1:0-2512 GCA_036399455.1 Flavisolibacter sp.
AATCAAAGGCGGGGCTGCCAGACTGGTTGATAATGAGGAAGGAAGCTTCCTTTCCATGCAGGGCCACGAAAAAGCCGATAAGCATGGAAAGCGCCAGGCTGAACATCACCGCGATTTGGAAATGCCGATATTCTTTACTTTGCAGCAATTTTCGAGGATTAAAAGAGGCAAAGATAAAAGGGAAATAAAATGAGCCAGTACAGGAAACACTATTTAATCACCGGCGGGGCGGGCTTTATCGGCAGCAACCTGGTCAACGAGCTGCTGCAGGATAAAAGCCTGCGCATCACCTGCATCGACAATTTCGATCCCTTTTACCCGCGCCAACTAAAGCTGCTGAATACGGTTGATTTTGAAAAGAACGGAAACGTGATCGTCATCGACCGCGACCTTCGCTCCCTTACCGTGGCCGAACTAAAAGATATTCTTCCCGCACCTGTCGACGTTATCATCCACCTGGCCGCAAAAGCCGGCGTAAGGCCCAGCATTGCCGATCCCGCAGGCTACCAGGAGGTGAACGTGCTGGGCACGCAGGTCCTGCTCGATTTTGCAAAGGAATGCGGCATAAAGCAGTTTGTCTTTGCATCTTCCAGCTCCGTCTATGGCGTGAACCAAAACCTGCCCTGGAAGGAAACCGAGCCGCTGCAGCCCATCAGCCCCTACGCCATGACCAAGCTTTCCTGCGAAATGGCGGGACACGTGTTCAGCCATCTTTACGGCATCCGCTTTATCGCCCTCCGCTTTTTCACGGTCTATGGCCCCGCCCAGCGCCCCGATCTTGCCATCCACAAATTCGTGAAAAGCATCCTGCTCGACAAGCCACTGGCCATGTACGGCAACGGCTCCACCAGCCGCGACTATACCTACATCGGCGACATCGTGCAGGGCATCCTTGCCGCCATCGATTACGATAGATCACCATTCGAGATCATCAACCTTGGCAACAGCTACGCTGTCTCCCTCCGCGACCTCATCACCGCCATTGAAGGAGTGATGGGAAAAAAAGCCCTCATCGACACCCATCCCGAACAGCCCGGTGATGTGCCCCGCACCTTCGCCGACATCTCCAAAGCCCGCCAGCTCCTGGGCTACAACCCGCGTACGACGCTGGAAGATGGATTGAGGAATTTTTATGATTGGTTCCTGGAGAACAAGGAATTATTGTTGAGAGAAGCTATTAGCTGATAGCTGATAGCTGTTGGCCTGTACACGTTCAGCCTATGGGCATCCACTCCTTCAAGATTGTTTTGATTAACCGCCAGGCCGCCAAGACGCAAGAATAGGAAAGGGAGCACGCAACCATATACCTCGCGTCCTGGCGTCTTGGCGGTTAATCCTTTTTTGACGATTCACGATTCACGATTGACGGATTCACCATTGACCATCCTCCCCCTACACCGTTATCTCCAGCGAAGGCTTGTTTTCTTTTTCGCCGCGGAAGACCTTGCGGACATTGTAGGTTTTCTTGCTTTGGGATTCGTAATAGGTTCTCACCGCTATTTCGGCGAGGATGCCGATGGTGATAAGCTGGATGCCTCCGAGGAGGAAGATAAGTCCCAGTATGAGGAGGGGCTTGCCCCAGATATCGTGCCCCAGGATCTTCAGTATCAGCAGGTAAAGATTGATGATGATGCCCAGGCCGAAGCTGATGAAGCCGAGTGTGCCGAACAGGTGCATGGGCTTTTGCATGTAACGGCGGAAGAACACCATCAGCACCAGGTCCGAGAGGACGCGGAAGGTGCGGCCGATGCCGTATTTGCTTTTACCGAATTTGCGGGGATGGTGCTTTACGTCCACCTGCGTGATACGGGCTCCCTGGAGCTTGGCCAGCACGGGGATGAAGCGGTGCAGCTCGCCGTAGAGGCCGAGGTCTTCGGCGATTTCCTTTTTGAATATTTTGAGGGTGCAGCCATAGTCCTTGATGTAAACGTTGGTCATGCGGCGGATAAGGGCATTGGCTATGTTGCTGGGGATCTTGCGCAGGAACATGCCATCCTTGCGGTTCTTGCGGTTGCCCGCCACCACGTCCCAGTCCTCGCGTTTGAGCAGCTCCAGCATGAAGGGAATATCGGTAGGGTCGTTCTGGAGGTCGCCGTCCAGCAGCGCCACGTAGCGGCCGTTGGCGTGGTCTATTCCCGCGGTCATGGCCGTGCTCTGGCCGTAATTCTTGCGCAGCTCCACCAATACGGTCCTTTCATCGGCATATTCGGTAACACGCTTGCGGGTAGCATCCGTAGAGCCGTCATCCACCAGTATCACTTCATAGTCGAAACCGACGAGCGCCGTCCGCACTGCTTCCAGCATCGGCCGGATATTGTCTTCTTCATTCATCACCGGTATGACGAGGGAGAGTTCTTTCATAATGAGAGGCAAAAGTACAGAGAAAGCAGCGAGTTATAAGCTGCGGGCTGCGAGAGTGAGGCTGCAGCGGAAGGGGAGAGGTTGGGTAATGCTCAATATTCAAAAATGTCAATGCTCAATTCTCAAGGATGTTGCCCATTAATGGGCACAC
>DASWNB010000056.1:0-12122 GCA_036399455.1 Flavisolibacter sp.
ATCTGGGGCAGGTCGGTGTTTGCAAGAACTTCACGCACCTTGGCCCAGTTCTCGGCGCTTATGCTGGTTCCGCCCTCGCCGCCCAGCAGTTGGTTTGCAATTGTATCGCTTCTTTTCCTGATAAATGCGGAAGCCAGGTCGCCTTCTTTTTCACTGGTCAGAGCGGCATTGACCTTGAACTTTCCTGTTTGCGGGTCCCTGCCCAGGTAAGCTTCCTGCCAGATGGCCTTTGCAAGGTCTTCACCGCCTTTTGCCATTGCTTCGGCCACCCGCTTGCCAAAGTTGAGGGATTCGCGCACCTTTTCAAGGCTTTGAGGTCCCTCACCCAGCCTTTCGATGGCTTCAATGAGATTATCCATCGCCTGTTCGCCTTCGCCGGCCTCGTTAAAGAGCGCCATGACCTCTTCGGGTTTTGCATTGACGCGGGCTGCTATGGTGTCCAGGTCATTCAGGAAATCGCTGTTCTTTTTGGCGGGGAAGCGGGTGCGCAGGCTGCCGATGTCTTCCATGGAGAACGTCCGGATAAGGGCATCGATATTTCCTTTTACGTTGTTGGATATTTTTTCCATCAGGATGCGGCCGGTGCTGAAATTCCTTTCGCTGGACATGCCCTTCACGATGGCGTCGAAGACCGGCCTGCTGAATTTTCCTTCCTCGGCCGCCTTCGCAAAGCGGTTCAGGTCGGCAAAGAACGTATGCTCGTTACCCTTTGAATTGACCAGGTTACGTGCAATGGAAACGATCGTGTCTTCGGAAACGCCCATGTTCTTCATCCTGCCTACAGCCGTATCAAGCATTCCCGGGCGGGCCGGCGGGCCGGCCTTCCATGCCTCGGGGAGGCGGCTGTTCAGATCTTGAGGCGCAGGTGCGGTTGCCGGTGGTTTTGCGGGGTCGGTTGCGGGATTTTCTCCCGTTATTTCATTGAGCACATCATCCACTTCCTTATTTGCCACCTGCGCTTCCTGTTCGGCCTTGGCTATGGTTGCTTCGGCGGCAACGGGATCGTCTACGCTGTTTTCCACGGCCTGTACCAGCTTGTTCTCCGCCTCGGTAGCCTTGATATCGGCGGCTTCAGCCTTGCGGGTCCAGAATTCCTTGCGTTCTCTCCAGAAATCGCCTTCTTCCTTTACGGCCTTTCCTGCCTGCTGGCGTAAAAATTTAAAATATCCCTCTTCGGCGGCGACCCTCCTGATCTGGCCTACCTTGCCCCATACACCGTTTAGCGCTTCGGCCGGCGCCTTGACCAGTTTCAGGACGCGGTTCGTACCAGCAATCACTCCTTCGGCCGCCGCGGAAGGCAGGTTCTTTATGGCCTTGAAAAGCCGCTGCGGCAAACGTGACAGCGCAGCCATCAGTTCCCCTGCCCTGACGAGGTTTACCAGCGCTTCCAGCCCCTGCATGGCCAGCTTGGCCGCTCCGTAGCCGCCTACGAGGATCAGGAGAACATTGACCACGAAGTTGGTGACACGTGACACCCAGAATATAGCCTGGCGGCATTGGGTGAAAGGACCTTCTATAAGCGTAGCCTCCAGCACTAATTCATCCCACATCATGGAGATGGCTTCTCCCGGGGCGTCGAAGAACTTGCCTATGCCAGTGAAAAAGTTCCTTACTTTTTCCGCTTCTCCGCGGGCCAGGTTGCCGCTGATCTGGTGCAGTATCCAGCCCAGCAGGTTGTACACGGCCAGGAGCAGGTCCCAAACCACTACCACAACATCCTTTACAATGAGCAGCGCCCCCCATATAACCCCTACCAGGCCGCATACGGCATATTGCAGCATGGCGCCTATAAAGTCGAAGGTGTCCAGCAGGCCTTCCCATCCCCATTCCAGCCAGCTTCTCTCCACGTTCCAGACCGGCAGTGTGGGCACCAGCACCCTCAGCTTTTCGTAATCGACCTGCCACATATCTTCCATCAGCGCTTGGGGAGCCGTTTGGCCCCATTTCTCCTGGCACATCCTTTCGAGGTCCGCCAATACATCCATCCTGCCCGATGCCGGGGTTCTATCGAAATTCATAACGATCTTCTCGCTGTCGCTGCTGCCTGTCCACCCGGAAAGCAGGTCGCGGACCTTGCTGGCCCTCCAGTGCGAGCCGTAGCGGCGGGCCTCAACGCTGCCGGATTCAAAGAAATGCTTGCAAAGCTTGTCGGCATCTATCAGGCCCATTTCGCCAAACAGCTCTTCGGCCATGGTGTTGGGAGCGAGGTTCGCCTTCAGCTCCAACTGGGCCAGCACGGTGGTCAGCTGCGCCCCGCGTACCGGCGCAGAGCCCATGAACAGGCCTACTATTTCGCGGCTGTCTTCATCCGAAGTATAGCCATCCAGCCTGTCAGCTACTTCACAGGCAATAATGACTTCTACGCCCTGCACCCGCGTTGAAATGAAATGACTGCGCAGCGCCTTCCAGTCCGAAGCCACCATGTCATCCAGCATCCATTGGAACACGTCCTTGATGGCCTTGCTGGACGGTCGCGCCACTTCGCCCAGCATGAAGTCGCAGGTGGGCTTGTTGCGGTTCGCGAACTTCGAAAGGATGATAGCGCTGTCGCCGGAGGAGGTCCATCCGTCCAGCGCATCGTACACGGCCTGCGCCGCGCTTGTGGCATCAGTGTCCGGAGTTGCCGTTACGGGCTGCTTTTGTATTTCGGGACCGGAAGAAGTTTGTTCCGGGAAGGTGTTTATGATTTCTTCTTCTTTTGGTGCTTCTGTTACAGCTGCGGGTACTTTTGTTTCTTCCTCTGGTTTTTGCTGTACTGCGGGGGCGCTGCCCTGCTGCACCACGTGGGTAAGCTCGTGCGCCAGCAGGTGCTGACCGCCGGAACTGCCCGCATCAAACTTGCTGCTGTTGAAATAAATATCGCTGCCGTGGGTGAATGCCTGTGCGTGAAGATCCTTGTTCATCTGCACGGCGCTGCTGTCCGTATGGATCCTTACGCCGCTGAAGTCTGCGCCCATGCTTTGCTCCATGCCGCTCCTGGTGCTTTCGGGAAGGGGCTGGCCGCCGCCCTTGGTGGAACTTAATTGCTGCTCTACCTGTGAAGGAGCCGAAGTGTCTTCCGCTTTCATCTGCACGGGCTCTGTTTCTTCCTTCCGCTGCACCGATCCACCTCCGCCACCAAAGGCGGTGAAGAAAGCGTTTTTGTAAACGGAGCGGGGGCGGGCATTGCGTATCACTTCGCTAAACAGCCCGCTGTTGCCGTCAATGCTGTGGATGGTATCGCCTTCTATTCTTTCAATGATGCAGTGGTGCTGGTAGGGCTGGTCTATGTAACCGATGTCGCCGGGCTGAGGATTGGTGGTAGGTGTGAGTACACCGGAAGCAGATACGCCCTTGCCCATCTCCCAGTTGCCTACGTCCTTGCCTGCTTTCTTATGTGCCCATACGCTAAAGATGCCGCACCATGAAGGCATCTCCGCGCCAGCGGTTTCAATGATGCTGTCGGGCCATACGCCGGGAGCCGCTACGTGGAAGTATTCCAGCAGGCGGTCGCTGCCCACGCGCTTGCCTGAGCCGTCGTCATTACGTGCCTGTACTTTGCCCAATTCGCCTTTGGCGGCTTCAACTATGGCTTCGGGTGTGCCCGCGCCGGACTGGCCGGACACCTCTGCCCTTTGGATGATGTGCTCTGCCTTACGCAGCACTATGGAGCCTTCCTCGCATTCGCGGCAGCGGCGCTGGATGAGAGGTATTGAGGAGTCCACAGTCCACGGTCCACGGTCCACAGCAGAAGCCTTGAGTTGTAAGCCGGCTGCACTTGAGGCGGCATCAAAAACTGGTTTTTTGAAAATTTTTGTTTGCAGCTCGCCTTCGCTTTCTTCTTCCTTCCCGCTTTCTTCCTGCTCACAGGATTCGCATTTGGCCTGCACTGCAGCCGGTGCGGGTGTGGGTGTAATTGTTTTTACGGGAAGGGCGGCGGCGGGTTCAGCTTTTGCCTGGAGTTTGACAGGATTAATTTCGGGGAGAGGTTTGGTTTGCAGCTTTTCGGGCGGAGCCTCTTCCGTTTTTTTCTGCACTTTATCTTCTTCCACTTCGGGAATGGCGGAAAGATCCGTTTTTCTCATTACCATGTTCCCCTGTGCCTTGCGCTGCACCGGCCCATCTTCGTTGCTTTCAAAGATTGCTTTGCGCAGGAGCTTTTCAGGTCCTTCGGGACCTTCCTCTTTCTTCTGAAGCTTTTCCTCGTCGCCGCAGTCGCTGCACTGGGCCTGGACGGCCGGAGCAGCAGTAAGGGCAGCCGGAGTAACTGCGGGACTTTCGGTTTTGGACTGAATGACTTTCGGCTGAAGAGGCTTAACGTTTTCAGGCTGTGCCTTTAAAGAAAGCTTTTCAGGCTGTTCGGGAACGCTTTCTTTTTTCTGTAATCCTTCCTCCTGTTCGCAGTCGTTGCATTTGGGTTGGATGAGCGTACTGATGGAAGGAGAGGATTCTTTTTTCTGTACGGCGGTTTGCTCGCCCATCTTCTGCACCACCTGGTCGGCTACGGCATCGGCTTCCCGCTCATAAGGATCGTTGGGTTTGCCTACGGTTAATTTGGGCTGGATGGAAGAGGCGTTGAAAAAACTGTTTCCTTCCTTACGCGAACCAAAAAAGTGAGCAGGTTCGGCAACGGCATTGTCGCTCTTCCCGAAGAAGGAGTGCTTTTCGGACTGCTGCGTTGAGCTGCTGCTGCTTGTCTTGGTCTGGTTTGTTTTCACGCCTTTATATCAAAATGCTGTTCGTTTGATGTTAATGATCCTGTCCAGGCCGTCAATTCACCGTCGTTTACCCGGAGCATGTTCCGGTAAGTGGCGGTTACGCGGTAGCTGCCGGGATTGGTGTAACGGAAGTATTTTTCCAGAGGGTAGCTTCTTACAACCGATTCGCCGGGCCGGAGCCTTGCAAAATCTTCCCGGCGGGCGGCGCCTGCGTTCACCTGGAAGGTTTTCAGGCTGATGCTTCCGGGAGGGCCTGCAATCCTGAACACCACCTCTCCTATTCGCTCCGGGGTTTCGCCGGGCACCAGCAGCATGCGGGCATTCACCAGCAGCTCGGAGCTTCCCTCGTTGGACAGCACAAGCGTAGCTTCGGGCAACTGCCCGGGAACCGTTTCCTTTTTGTCCAATGCCAGGTGAATCGTCAGTTCATTCATAGTTGGTTTTTTGGAGGTAGAAGGTAGAAGGCGGAGCCCGAAGCCTAATGCCTTCTGGCTTTTACCTTACACCTTCTACCTTATACTTTCAGCCTTATGCTTCCGGCTTCTGCTTTCAGCGAACTTGAAAGGCCGTTACCGGAAAAATCGATCTCTTTCATTCTTCCGCCAGCGGCGGCGCGCAGCAGTGCTTTTGCGCCGGCATCCCTTACATAGTTGCCCGTCACTGAAAGCGTTTCCAGGTCTTTTATCTTATCCAAAGCCGCAAGGGCCTGCACGTCTTCATCACCCAGCGCATTCCGGGAAACATCAAGGTGAAGCACGGGAGCTATGAGCCGGGATTTCATCAGGCCCTCGCTTCTCGATTTATTTATGCCGAGGCCTGTATCCTTCAGCCGCAGCCATTTCAGTGAGGGCAGGCTGATGCTGAACAGCGCATCAAAGCCGTCGCCGCCCACAGACAGTCCTTCCATTGAAAGCTCCACGAGTTTATTTAGATGGCCTGCGCCAAGCGCTGCGATGCCGCTGGGGGCAATGCTGCTTTTCTGCATCACCAATTTTTTTATGTTGGCAGCATAGGGAGAGCCTGCTATGCGTTTCAACTCAAGATTGCCACGATCCTCACGCTGCGCGATGGTGATTACCCGCGCCAGCTGTGCCAGCGGGGCCAGGGCATTGCCGGAGTAGATATAGGTCCAGGATGAATTGAGCGACCGCAGCTCATCGCTCCACGAATTCATGGCAACATCCAGCCGGGCGATGGACGCCTCTTTTGCGGAACCTTCAGGCCAGGAAGCCAGCAGCTCCAGCAGGGCACGCCAGTGAGATGGCGAAGCGCCGGAAGCCACAACCCTCTCTGCAAGGGCGGCTCTATCGGTATCGCTCATACGCAGCAGTTCATCCCTTCCGGCGAAGGGCAGCAAAAAATTAAAACCGGTCCACTGTTCTTCCATACGTTTTAGCTTTCGTACCTCCGTAAAATTTCATTCATGCGTGTTTCTTCTTCTCTTGTCATTTCTTCCTTCAGTTTGTGCCCTTCGTCGGCTTCTTCCATCAGGCCTGCATTTCTCAGCTCTTCTATCATGGCGTTGTAGCGTGTTTCGTCCAGCGTTTCCCTGAGTGCATAGACCCTGTCGGTGCCCAGGCGGCCCCTGCGCTGCTCAGTTGTTTCGGGCGCCTTTATCACCACGTCAAACTGGTCATCGGCCTTATAGCCCCTTATTTCCGACAGGGAACGGTGCGCATCGTGGCAGAAGTTGATCAGCGGGGTGATGGATGTTCCCTGGGCCAGGGTGAAAATACGCTGGCGGTCCGGCTTGATGCCGTCGATCTTCATGGCGTACTTGGCAAGCGGGTCCGCTTCGAGGTTGCCATCCACGTCGAAGCTGTTTACATTGAAGCGGATGAACTGCTTTGGTGCGCCTTTGACGCCAGTGGCCAGGCTGCCCACGTAATCCAGCTCATTCACTGTTCCGTTGAGGTCCTCCCGGGGGTGAAGCCTGCGCTGCTCTTCCACCCAGCTGATGATGCGTGTCCTGGCGGGCGGCCAGAGGCTGGACAGGACACGGTTGACGGCAAGAACGGCGTCGAGCCATTCTTCCCTCCACAGCTCTGTTCCCACGATGTGTATCCTTTCAATGATTTCGTCGAGGGTTTCGGTGGAGCCGGTCTTGTCCTTGTACCAGGATGCGATCTCGTGGTTCAGTTGGTCTATCTGTGATTCGATGTCGCGTCTCACACCGGTTTCAAACGTTCTCCTGGCTGCATCCGGGTCGGGGTTCTCCACGTTCCTGAAGTCCCTCTTGTAGGCGGCGGTCCTTTCCTTGATGTCAGCCAGCCAGGCATCTCTTTTCTTATTCAGTTCGAATGTAGTGGTGAATTGCGGGTACCAGTACTCATGCATGCGGCGGATGTATACGTCCCAGCTGTCGAGGCGGTTGTAAACGATGCGGAAGCTTTCGAGCAGCGGCGCATCGTCCACGCGTTGCCTGCTGCGGTCGATGTCGGTATCGGGATCGAGGTTGGGATCTCTTTCACGGGCACCGAAACGGTTCCTTACCCTTTCGTACAGTTCCTCGCAATAATCCGGCGGCAACTGTCCGTGGTCGCATCTTTCCAGGTCTTCCTCTTCGGATGTGAGGGCTGGAGCGAGCACCGAGACGGTTTCGTACCGGCTGGCATATTGCATCTGACGTTCGGGGTTCAGCTGGCCCAGGGCATTGTAATGATCGGTCAGCCTTTCAAATAACTCGCGCATCGTATCCGGCTGAACGTCTGTACCGGTGTCCCCAGCGTGCTCCATTTGCCAGAGGTAGGATTCCACTTCGGCCACTTCGCTTTCTTCCCCGCGTCTTCCGCCCTGGTCTTCCGGCGTAAGCTCCTCGGCGTCGCGGGGGCGCTGCTGCTGAAGCACGTGCTGGTATTCGTGCATAATAATCGAAACCAGCCACTGCACACTTGAAAAGGCTGGTGCATATATGGTAACCTGTGAACGGTCCCTGGGAAGGTATTGCTGCAAAGCTGCCGCCCAATCGTACTGCGTAGTACAGAGGCCCTCGCCGGTATCCCTTCTTTCATCATAGGCAATCCTGAACAGGCTGGCGTCCACACGGCCGCTTGCCATCAGGTCGAGTATGACAGAATCCAGGGCGGCGGGATAGTTGACGGCACGAATGGCTTCATTTGCGGTGTCGTAAGTGTCCTGCAGGATCATGGGCACTTCGGTGCTGGGCGCCGGGTTGGCCAGGGGACCGTTAACGGCCCTGATGGAGAGGTGCGGCTCACGCCAGTCGGAGCCCGCATCACCCTCCTCGTTGCAGCAGAGGCATTCGAATATGCTGATGATCACGTCCGACCCCGTATCCTGGTCGGTGGCGGTGCAATGCCAGGTTTGTCCCGGTCCCAGGTCGCAGGCCTGGATGATGCCTTCGGGGAATTGCCTGTGAGGACGGCAGTTCCTGAAGTTCGTGTAGCCGTTATCCATGCCCCAGAGCTCCAGCACCTCGTCGCGGTCCGCGTTTTCCCAGTTGCAATCGGTAAATCCCGGATTGTTTTCCCTGCACTGGTTCTGGAGGGTTCCGCCACCGGATATCTGCTCTACGCTGTCTGCAAAGAACATGGTCCTGTCGTGCGGTTCTCTTCCCAATATCCACCCGCCGCATTGCACCATGTTATAAACGCAGGCGCATTCCATGTTGGCGGCCATGTGCCAGCGCATCACCTCCGCTCCCCTTCCCACTTCACCATGCACGGCAGCGGCCCAGTCGAAGGCTGCGTCGTGCTGGCGGCAGCCGTCGTGCGAGCCGCATTCCTGCCAGTTCGTATAGAGCCAATCAAGGCCGGTCTCGGGATCGGTGTAAACATATTGCGGGATGCTGGTGCAGGTTTCGCAGTTGGGGCCACAGGCGCCGCGGCAGGTGGAGCCGCTGGCTATGCCGGGGTCCCGCTGGTAAACTTCCATGGGGCCTTCAAGCGCCGGGCCGGGGCCGAACCTTCCGTTGGTGCCCGTGCCTGCCCAATCCCAGTCGCCGCCGTTCTGCGAAGGGAAGAGCCTGTGCTGGTACATGTAATCGCAAACGTTTATCAGCGCTGCCGAAGTGTTGCCTTCGGTAACATTGATATCTCCCAGGAGGCAGCAGTCGGGATTGTCGTAGCCGCGGGTAATAGATAGATAATAAGTTCCGTTGGGCACACCCATCCAACCGGTTATCTGCTGGCCTCCGCCGGAGTTGAAGTCGATGGTGGGCAGTTCTATGCTAAAGCCACGGCCTGCATCCTGCATAAGCGTTACCTGGAAGTTGTGGTTGACACAGCCAGGATTGTCAGGAGCTGAAACACGCGGTGTGATGTCCACCATCACTGAGCCTTCCGTGACCTCGAAATGCCGCGATTCCAACACAGTGTGGCATATCTCGATAGTGCTGGTGAAGTTTGGCTCCCTCATGACCCAGCCATTAGGGGCTTTTGATACCATGCTGCCGGAGCTGCTTACATTATCCGCCGCAGGTGAAGTTGCGGATACTGCGCCCTGCTGCACGGTGTGGGTGAGCTCGTGGGCCAGCAGCTTCCTGCCTCCCTCGCTTTCCGTATCGTATTTTCCTTCGTTGAAATAAATATCATCGCCGTGGGTGAAGGCCTGTGCGTTGAGGTCCCTGCTCATCTGCACGGCGCTGTTGTCCGTATGAATTCTTACTCCGCTGAAATCGGCGCCAAAGGCCTCGCTCATGTTTCGGTTCACATCCCGCGACAGCGGCGCTCCACCGCCCTTGCTGTTATTGAGCGTTTGCTCCACCGAAGGCTTGTTGGTTTCCAGGCCAGTGTCTATTTTCTTTGCCTGTACGGTTTGCTCTTCGGGTGGAGGGTCGTTGCTTTCAAAAATGGATTTGCGGTGAAGCGCAGTCATTCCTTCCTGCTCTTTTTTCTGCACTCCTTCTTCCTGCTCGCAGGAAGCGCATTTCATTTGAAGGGAAGCAGGAGTTGAGGAAGCGGAGATGGGAGGAGTTGAAATATCCGTAGCTGTTTTAGCCTGTATACCGGGAGTTGCTTTTTGCTGTACCTGTTCTTCCTTTTCGCATTCGGAGCATTTACGCTGCACGGGCTGGTCAAAGGAAAAAGAATTGCCAAGCGGCTTGCGGTTGACTTCTTTCTCGTCTGCTTTTTCATCCTGCGCTTCGCAGGCGCTGCACTTGGCCTGCACAAAGGGAGTGATGGAGGAAGACAGCGGTGCTTCTTTTTTCTGGATGGCAGCGCCTGGGTCGTGGAGACGCTGCACTACCTGGTCGGCCATGGCATCTGCTTCACGTTCGAAAGGATCATCCTGCCTGCCTACGGTAAGCTTCGGCTGTACAGCAGGGTTAGGAGTGACAGGCGTGGCCTGTTGAGTTCGTTGATTGAAGAAAGGCTGGTGCTGTTCTTCAGCTTCGGTACCGGCAAAACCTGTCCTGCCCTTGCCAAAGAAGGACGAAGGCTCCCTTGAGGGGGTAACAGGCGGTTTGATATCGATACGGCGCATTTATTGGCTTTTAGCTGTTGGCTTCGGGTTGCGGGTTGCGAGCTGTGAGCCGATTTTGAAAAGCTAACAGCTATAGGCTAACGGCTTTTCGTTTATATTTCATTTTGTTTATAATTATCATCTGGTTTTTGTTATACCCATTCTACCGACAACAGGTGCTTCATCCAGGGTAGTTTGACCATGCTGATCATCCAGGGGAGACGGCCGAGCAGGATGTCAATAGGCTTTTTCTCTACCTGGAGGTACCAGCGTTCGCCGCGGAAAAACAGCTTGCCTTCGCGCTGGAGAAAGCCCTGCTGCAGGGCGGCAGGGGATGAGTTTTTCAGTATCTCCCACTGTTCGATGACGGCGGTGAGCAGGTTCTGCGCTTCTTCTTTCTCCTCATCGGTGAATTCGATGCCGGTGTTCACAGGCTTTTGCAACGGCCAGCCGCAAAGCAGCTTGGCCAGCACCAGGTTGTATTCCTGTACTTCGGTTCCGCTGTCCGCCAGCTCGTGCAGCAGGCAGATGGCCCGCTCCTGTTTTTCCGGATCCACGAATTCGCCGTTCTTAACCAGCTCCCGCTTTTTGAAGAAGGTGTGGAGAAAGGGATGCAGCAGCACGAGGCCTGCATGGGGAATGTAAATTCCTTCCTCCGTTGCGGCCGCGTCCTGCCCGTAGGTTCTTTCACCGGCTGCTTCGGGGGCATCAAGTTTTTCCGCTACGCGGCGGCCTGTCTCCTCATCATGCCGAATGGTTCGGTCTATCTTTTCCCGGTTTTTCTGTTTTCCTGTTTTTTCTTTTTCTCCACTCTCCTGCTTATTGCTTTGTGCTGACGATTCACTTTGCGCACCCGAGCCGGTCTCATCTTCCTGCTTGCCGGAACTATGTTCCATTCCTGCGCTTTTCAAAAAGTTTTCTATTGCTTTTCTCACCTCGCTGTCATTCATCAACTCAGGGCAACGCCTTGTGAGCCAGGATAGCTCTACCGGCTCAAGCCGCAGCCCTTTGCGGAGCAGGCGGGTGATGATGGCTTCCGTATACTGGCCCGGGGTTTCGGCGGCTACGGAGGGCAATACCATTGTCCAGAGCTTCCGTTCTATTTCTTTTTTGGAAGATGAAGCAGGAACGCCGGGCAGACCGGTTTTAATAGACGATAAACCTTCGGCAAGCTGCGCGATGGCGGCAGGAAGAAGATCCTGCTTTTCGGCAGTCAGCAGCTCCACGAGGTGCGACAGCAATTCAGGCGAATGATGCAGCACGATCCGTTGCGCAAGGGCGGGCTCTTTTGACAGGATGCCCCGCAACTGCGCGGCGCTCCGGTAATTGCCGGCCAAAGATTCCAGCACCTGCGCCAGCCATTCCTCCGAAGGACGGGCCGCATTCCAGGGCAGGTAGCCGTTCCTTATGAAATAAAGCCACTGCTCAAAGCTTGTTTCAGCGGCAGGCTCCATTGTTCCGCCTTCGTTAACGGAAACGGCGGCCAGTGCGTCTGTCATTTTCTTGTGCAGCTCTTCGCGGAATACCTGTGCCCACTCACCGTTTTCGATCATTTCCTCCGTAATGGAGCCCAGGTCAATCTGGAGCAGGTCGATACGTATGGTTTGGTCCGGACGTGCAAGCTCGTCGAAGCATTCTTCCATCTCGGGCAGTATATCCATGTAAAAGCGGTCGCTTACCCTTTGCTGCAAGGCAAAAGCATCGGCGCCTTTTTTCAGCTCCAGGTCAAATATTTGCTTCTTTATGGTATGCCGCATTCCACATTTATTTGCGCTTATTTCTTAAATATTCCACGCAGCGCCTCAAAGGCCGAATTGTGCACGAATCCCGAAAGCTCTCCCGTGTCCCACCTCTTCAGCACCAGCGGTACCTGTTGTTTTTTAAGGTTCACCTTGCGCATGGTCCGCTTGATGTCGCTTAGCTTGTTCGGGTCGTACTTGTCCAGCAGGCTCCTGTCCAGGTAAAAGTTCAATACCGTATCCAGTGCTTCGCCGTATGCTT